>JADGOU010000360.1 GCA_017882835.1 Frankiaceae bacterium
GGGCTAACGGGCGTAGCCCACCAGCGGCACCCGCAGAACGTAGGGGTGCCGGTAAGGAGCGTGTCACCAGGGGCGAGGTAGCCACGGTGATCAAACTCCTGGAACTACTCGACCTGCACTGTCTCGACCCGCAGGAGACGTAACGGGCTGCCGCTTCGTCAGGTGGACCAGCCATACACGTAACCGGCCGCCACCCCCGGTTCGGGGCGCCGCCGCAGCCGTACGAGTTGGGTTGTTCCAGACCGGTCGTGATGTCCCGGGTCGGGATGTCCCGGTCGGGATGTCGCGGCCGCGCGGTCAACGCAGGCTGGCCGCCCCTGCTCGCCGGACCAGCGCGTGGACCAGCGCGTGGACCAGCGCTGGTCGGGAGGATTGCTGCACGCTTCCGGCACTGGTCGACGGTGCGTCGGGCCCAGACCTCCCGAGGTAGCGAACGCTCAGCCGCGTGACCTGCGATGTTGCGCTCGACGCAAGATAAGAAACCTGTCGATATGCTCCGTGGATGGTTACTGGCCGGTAGCTGAAATACGCATCCAAGAAGGCTGGATGGCTGGATAGCGGGAGATCTTGCGGTCACCGCACCTACGGACGAAAGAATCCAGTGTCGATCTTGAGTCCACGGATCCGGGAGGTCGGACACATCGTTATCGCTACCTCGGGAGGTCTGGGGCCGCCCTGTCCAACCTCACCCGCCGCTGCCGCCTAGGATCAGCTGCGCGCGCGAAGCCTTTGACGGTCACTACGGGCCGGTGACGGTGTCTTTCGCGTAGTCCGTCAGCGACTTTAGGACGTTCACCCGGATATTGACCCCGTGCGAGGGGAGTTCACCCTGGAAGATGCGGCTGATCTCCTTGCGTTCGAAGTATCGCGCGCCGTCTTCCGTGGAATCGAAACCGAATTCGACGACGCGCTGAGGCGTGGCAGAATAGACATTGTCATACGACGTGAGACGCTTGAGTTCAGAGGGCGCTTGGAGTGTCTCGGCAATCGACCGGACCCATTCCAGATACGCCCGCTTGTGGCCCAACGGATAGTCGATCTCATAGACGAATTTGATCATCTTCTGCGCCTCCTCGAGGCGACTCACACTGCCACAGGATGATCGATTGAATTCGATCACCGCCAAGGTACCAAGGTGCACCTACGCCGGGAAGGTCACCGGACTCCGCCGGGACCCTCAACGCCGTTTGCTCAGTATCGGACAGTTCGGCCGTGCGTGCCCAGCGGTTCCCCCGCAGGAGGAGAACCGCCGCCCTGCGCTGCCGCTGACCGCGGCCCCCGCCGACCGCGGCTGCTGCTGACCCAACCCGCACGAGGAGGAGCCCTTGCTCGCCACCCTGCGTGCCGCCCGCGCGGGACTGCACGACCCGGTTCGGACGACGTTCTGCGACCGGTGCGGGCAGGTCAGCGGCTGCGGCCCCGGCTGCCGGCTGGCCGCCGCCCGCAGCCGCACCCTGATCAGCCTGCCGCCCCACGTCTGAGCGGACCCACGCACTCCCGGCCCTCGCTGTGCAGCCAGGCGGCCGCGGAGCTGATCGGCTCAGCCTGGCTTGTGCGGCCGGCCCAATAGCCGCGCGATTATTCCGTACGGGAAAGGGCTCGTGGCCCGGTGTTGAGCTTGAACACCCCGACTTCCCAACACGTTCGACAGTCGGCAGGCGGCCCGACTGCCACCGGGCCTACTAGACCGAAGTTCCGTGATCTCGACGAGACTCACAATGCCCGTCGTCTTCGAACACCCACTCGCCGGGCAGGTCAAGCCCCAGCTGCTCGGCGTGCGCGCGCAGCGCCGCCGTCTGGGACCCGATCCCAGCGTGGCCACCGCCCGGCAGTGCTCCTGCCGGAACACCTCGGCGATGGCCTCGACGTCGAAGGACCGCTGGGACACCTCAGTCCTCGGGCATCTCCTGGAACGGGCGCACCTCCACCGGGCCGCCGCACGCCGCCGCCGCCTTGGCCGACCACGTCAACGCGCTATCGAGGTCGGTGGCCTTGATGACCCAGAAGCCACCGAGCTGCTCCTTGGTCTCCGCGAACGGCCCGTCGGTGATGATTACCTCACCGTCACGGAGCCGTACGACGGTCGCGGTGCTTACCGGGTGCAGCCCTCCGGCAAACACCCACGCTCCGGCCGCACGCAGCTGCGCGTTGAAGGCCTCGACGTCCCGGTAGGCCTGCTCCATCACCTCCGGCGACGGGGTGGGCTCGCCTTCCACCGAGTGCACGGACAGCAGGTACTGCTTCATGATGATGTCCCTCCTCGTCGACCGACGCGGTGCCGGTCCCTCACCCCGTCTACGAACGCGCCGGCCCGGAATCGACACGGCACCGAGCCTGACTTGCGGACCCACAGGCACGGTCACCGCGAGATCATTGCCGTAAAGTCGATGCACCACCGCACCGCGCAAGTCAGCGGCGGTCGGCGAGCCCAGCACTTGAGCCCGACCCGCGCACACCTCTGCCCGCTCCGCGTTCTACCCGTTCTACCCAATCTCCCGAAGAGTGGCCCTTCGCTATTCTCGACCGTCGTGCTCCTCGGCTACGCCCGCATCTCCACCGTCGACCAGAACCCCGTGCACCAGATCGACGCCCTACGCCGCGGCGGCGTCGAGGAGGACGACGTCAACGTCGACGTCGCCAGCGGCGCCAAGGCCAGCCGGCCGAAGTTCGACCTCGTGATGAAGCTGCTCCGCGACGGCGACACCCTCAAGGTCACCCGCCTGGACCGGCTCGGCCGCTCCGTGGTCCATCTAGTCACTCTCGGCGCGGAGCTGCGCGAGCGCGGCGTCGGCCTGCACGTCATCGAGCAGGGCATCGACACCTCCACCCCAGAGGGCCGGGCCATGTTCGGGATGCTGTCCGTGCTCGCCGAGCTGATCGTGGCGAACACCCGCGACGGCCTGATCGCCGCACGAGCCCGCGGCCGCCGGGGCGGGCGTCGTCCGAGGCTCACCGCCCCCCAGTCCGAGGTCGCCCAGCAGCTCTACGACGGAGGCAAACACACCGTGCAGCAGATCGCGGACATGTTCGGCGTACCGCGCTCCACCGTCTACGGCCACCTCGACAAGGCCCGCATCGGCGTCCGGGCCGTCGCCGACGCCGAGTAGCCCATCCTTCGACGCCCGCCTACTGCGGGACGATCAGCCAGTCCAGCCAGGGTGACAGCTGTGTCAGTAGCCCCCGGCAACTCCGGGGTCTGGAAGACCAGCATCGTCCAGGCCCGGATGACCTCGGCGCAGAGCGCCGGGGCCGACAGCGGCCAGTTGTGGTCGACGCCGCGGACGATGTAGGGGTGCGCGGCGGGCAGCGCGGCGGCGATGTCCCGCAGGCTCCGCCGAATGATCTTCCGCTCGTGCTCCCCGGCCAGGACCGGGTTGTCTGCTGCGGTCAGGGGACCAAGACGAGCTTTCCGCGGACGTGTCCGGCCTGACTGATGCGGTAGGCATCGGCGGCGCGGTCGAACGGGAAAGTCTGTACCTTGATCACCAGCTTGTTCTGCGCCAGCAGCTCGGCGA
>JADGOU010000361.1 GCA_017882835.1 Frankiaceae bacterium
CTGGGGGAGCAGCGCCGGCTGGCTGAGGACGTGGCCTTCGTGGACCGCAGCAGCCGGGGCGTCATCCGGGTGCCTGGGACTGACCGGCTGTCCTGGCTGCACTCGCTGACCACCCAGCACCTGTCGGCCCTGCCCGCGGGTCGCGGAACCGAAGCGCTGGTCCTGAGCCCGCACGGGCACGTCGAGCATCACCTGATCGTCGCCGATGACGGCGAGATCACTTGGCTCGACGTCGAGCCGGGTACCGCGCCGGCGCTGCTGACCTTCCTCGACGCCATGCGCTTCCTGCTCCGGGTCGACCCGCGCGACGCCACGGCAGACTGGGCGGTACTCACCGTCGGCGGCCCAGCCACCGACTCGGTCTTGCGCGCCGCCCTGGAGGTCATGGTCGGCTCCACGCCGTACGACGTGACGCCCCTGCCCGGCGGCGGGCTGGTCCGGCGACGGCCGTGGCCGGGCGCGCAGGCGGTGGATCTCGTCGTACCCCGGGATCAGCTGGAAGCGGTGGCGGCGCGACTGGCGGCGGCCGGCGCCGAGCCGGCTGGCATCGACGCGTTCGAGGCGCTGCGGGTGGCGGGGCGCTGGCCGCGGTTGGCCTTCGAGACCGACCACCGTACGATTCCGCACGAGGTCGGGTGGCTGGAGACCGCGGTGCACCTGAACAAGGGCTGCTACCGCGGGCAGGAGACAGTCGCCCGGGTGCACAACTTGGGCAAGCCGCCGCGCCGGCTGGTGCTGCTGCACCTGGACGGGTCGGGGATGGCGTTGCCGCGTACCGGCGATCCGGTGGCGACGGCGGCTCGGTCGGTTGGGGTCGTGACCACGGCGGTGCGGCACTACGAGCTGGGCTCGATCGCGCTGGCGCTGGTCAAGCGCAACACCGCGGACGAGGCGATCGCGTCGGCCGGCCCGTGTGCCGCGGTGGTAGAGCCGCTCCCGGATGCCTAACCCGATTGGTCCGACAGGTCAGTCAGCTTGGCCCTTCGAGCTCCTCGCGGAGCCACCGCCCGAGGAGCGCGCCAGCTTCGGCCGTCGGTGCATCAAGAACAGCCAGCAATTCGCGACCAAGAACAACGCGGGGTCGGGTCCGCTGCGCTGTCGTGCGCAGCCCGGGACCGCTTCCTCGGGTGGAGTCGCGAGGCGCAGTACGCGCGGCTGCGCCATGTCGTGAACAACCAGCGGTTCTGCGTGCTGCCCGCCGGGGGGCGGCCCAACCTCGCCTCCGCGGTGCTCGCCCGGGTACTGCGCCGCCTGGCGGGCGACTACCGGTTCGTTGGGCGAGCCGTGGCGCTACTTCTTCATCGCATTGATGTTCAACGCCCTGAGCCTGAGGATTCCCGCCCTCGGGATCGTCATCGGCTACCCCGGCAACCGGGCACCCGGACCCTGAGCAGGGTGCCCTCACTGCCGCCTCGAGGGCTCGGACCCTTTGGGAAGTTGGACGTCGTCCGGTCCGATGTTGGCGGGCGGAGCCGCTCAGGCTCGCGCTCAACGAGCCGACGCATCGCAAGGACGTTGCCGCCACACAAGACCGCCCTCCGGACCAGGCGCTTCCGCTCATGCCGCACTGAGGGCCTACCCTCCGGGTGCGCGCGGTCATGCCGCACCGTGCGGTCGCGCGTGCCACGGAGCGCTATTCGGGATGTGACGTTGTCTCCGTCAGGGCCGCTTGAAGACGGCGTGGTCGCCGACGCGGCGCCATCGCAGGCGGAGCTCATCGTTGACGGTGACGAACTCGAACGTTGCGCGGCCATCGGGACTGGCGAATGACCAGGTCATTTCGAGGACTCCCGGGGTGCCCTGGACCGACTTGACGCGAAGCGATTGGGGCCACGGCGTCGCGGGGTCGGCGGCGTAGGCATCACAGGCAGGGATGAACTTGGTCTTCAGGACCTCGAGGAACTCCTGGAGGTGCTCACGCCTGAGGCGTCCCACGTCCTTGTCGAAGGCCGGCGTGGTCTCGAACTTCACGAGTTGTTGGTCAGGCCGGTGATGTGCGCCAGCAGGGCGTCACCGTCCTCGTGGACGGTGGCGCGGCCCGCGGCCACGTGCTCGTCCACCTCGAGCTCGCGCTCCTGCCAGCGCTTGGTCCAGAACCACTTCTGGTCCGCGGGCACCGGCAGCGCGGGACGCATCTCCAAGACGCCGTCCTCGCGTTCGGTGATCTCGAGCTGCGCACCCGGCTCATCCAGACCCAGGCGTCGACGAACCTCGGCGGGCAACGCGACCACCCCCCGGGACTGCACGCTCAGGTATCCGTGGAAACTCATGCGCCCATCGTCCCATGAGAGCCGCGGAGCTGCAAATCAGCTGAACGGCTCTGCTGCAGGGATCAGACATCCAGACTTTCCGCGTTGACGTCAATGCCAAGTACGCAGGGCCTCGGCGATGGCCGGGTGTTCTACCTCGCCGCGGGCGACAGTCATGACGAGTTCGTAGGCAGGACCATCGGGGGCGTCGAGCATCACGGCGTTGAGCCCGTAGAAGGTAAGCAGTCAGGGGCATTCGGCAGTTGATCATGGTGGCGTGGGACGAAGGCGGGAATCTCTCGATGCCGTCAGACGCGAAGCGGCGCAGGGCGCGCAGGTCCAATACGTTCGATCCCTAGATCGGTGTAGTTAACGAGGGACTCGTACTGAATACCGAGCTTGCCGAACTCGGCCGAAGCAGTGTCGCCTCGGTCCACAAGCGTGACCGCAGCGACGACCGACGCACCGGTCGCGCGCACCTTCTCGTAGGCCATGAGGATTGACCCACCGGTCGTCACAACATCGTCAACGAGCAACACGCTGACGCCCGAATGGAGCGCTGCCCCCTCGATCCACTTGTCGAGACCGCGCCCCTTGGGCTGCTTTCGAACGGAGAACCAGCGACAGCTCGCCCGCATCGCCACCGCATGCGCGATGGCATCGGCGCCCATAGTGAGCCCACCGACCGAGTCGAAGGAGCTGCTCACCGATGCGATGACTGCGTCCGCGACCCAGCAGAGATCGTCGCCGTGCGCGATGGCGAGCTTTCCATCGATGTAATCATGACTCAGCTGTCCACTGGCCAGTCGGAACGGCTCGGCCCGTCGCTGATAAGCATGACTCGTGACGAGTTGGACAATGCGCTCGTGCAGGTCAGACACGGTGCCCCTCTACTAGTGGCCCGGTATGCATCTGGCACCCCCAGCGTTATCCGTCGAACACCCCGGGTAGTCCGTGCTCATTCAAGGTAGCGGGTGAAGTGTACTGACCAACGTAAGCGTGGCCGCGCCCCGCAGGGTCGACTGGCGCCGCCGGCCCCAGTCATGATCTCGGTGACATGCCACGCATGGTGCAGCGGCCTGAGATAATCACTGGGACGGTAATCCGGTGCATGGGACTGGCAGGGTGGGAAGGGTCCGCCAACCGGTGTTGCCGCCGCTGCCCGCCGACGCCACCCCGATTGGCCCGGCGGCCGGCCTGGTGGGCGGTGCGGACGGCGGGGCGGTGTTGTGTTATGGCCACCGGGCCGGCCGGAAGGACG
>JADGOU010000362.1 GCA_017882835.1 Frankiaceae bacterium
GACGCCGCCCCGCCGTGGGTACGCCAGGTGCGTCGTCGTGCCGATCTGGACGGCTCCCTGACCGTGTTCGCCGCTGTCGACGACAAACCTGCAGGCGCGTTCCTCCTTGAGGACGCGATCCGGCCCGACTCACCCCGCATGGTTCGTGCGCTGCGCGAGGCCGGGATCACGCGCGTCGTCCTGGTCACCGGCGACCGTGCCGACATCGCGGACATGGTCGGGCGCATCGTGGGCGTCGACACCGTGCTGGCCGACTGCGATCCCGCCGACAAGCTCGCCGCCATCGAGCACGAGTCGGCTCACGGAGCGACCATCATGGTCGGTGACGGCATCAACGACGCTCCGGCGCTCGCGGCTGCCGGGGTCGGCGTGGCGCTTGCCTCGCGCGGGGCGACCGCGTCATCCGAGGCCGCCGACGTCGTGCTGACGGTCGATCGGGTCGACGCCCTGGCCGACGCGATCCTCATTGCCCGGCGCTCGAAAGGGATCGCGCTGCAGGCCGTCCTGGTCGGCATGGGCCTCTCGCTCGTCGCGATGGTCCTGGCCGCATTCGGGTTCCTCCCACCCGCGGTCGGCGCTGTGGTGCAGGAGGTCATTGACGTGCTGGCGATCGGGATCGCGCTGCGCGGGGTTCTGCCCGGCAAGGTGCACACGATCGCGATGGCCCCGGCCGACGTCGCCACCGCCCTCCGGCTACGCGCCGAACACGACGCCGTGCTTCCTTTGATCGAGAAGATCCGATCGTCGGCGGACGGACTCTCGACCGAAGCCTGCGACCTCGCCCCCGTGCGTGCACTGCTGGACCGGCTTGAGGGCGAGCTCCTTCCGCATGAGCGGGCCGACGAGGAGCTGCTCGTTCCACTGGTGGACCGAGCGCTGGGGGGGACCGACGCGACGGCGGCGATGAGCCGCACTCACGCGGAGATCGAGCACCAGGTCAGGAAGCTGCGACGGCTTCTTATGGGACTGGACAGCGAGATCACCCAGCCCGAGGACGTCGTCGAGCTCCGACGCCTGCTCTACGGGCTGTATGCCGTGCTGCGGCTGCACAACGCACAGGAAGAAGAGGGGGCCTTCAGCCTCGTGCCGGGCGGGGCCGTCAACGCGACAGCCAATATGCCTGCGGCCATCGGCCGAACTGGCATGCTGCAGTGATGAGCTTCTTCGTGCTGGAGTACCGCTACGCCGACCAGGATGCACGCGCCCGGGTCCGCCCCGACCACCTGGCCTATGTGCAGTCGTTGCATGAGAAAGGCACGGTCGTCCTCGCCGGTCCGGTCGGCGACGGATCGGGCGCCATGATGGTGCTGCGGGTGGGCTCCGAGGAGGAGGCTCGCAGCGTGGTCAGGGACGACCCGTACACGGCTGCCGGGGTGGGCGTCGGCCACGTGCTGCGACCCTGGAACGTCGTGGTACCGGCTCAGTCCCCATAGGAGAACCGACTTGATGCCGTCACGGTGGCGGAGCTGGTCGGTTACCCGGCGGTGAAGGCCGAGGGGAAGGCATCCCGGTAGGACCGCCAGCGGCCGGCTGGGGTCTCAACGCTCTCAGCCGCCAGGATCGCAATCCCGATCGCGCGGGTGAAACAGTCGCCGCCGGCATCCAGCAACGCGTGGAATGCCAACGGATCTGGTGCCTCGCGGTCCCCCGTCGCCAGACAGAACACCGTGTCTCCGTCGAACATCGTGTGGACCGGTCGAATGGCGCGAGCCATGCCGTCGTGGGCGATGCCCGACACCTTGGCGCACTGAGCCTTCGTCAGGGTCGCATCCGTTGCCACGACACCGATGGTGGTGGCAAAGGCGGCTCCCAGACGTGCTGGACCACCCGCCCCAACCTTCGCGTCGGCGGCAGCGCGCGCAGCCGCGACGTCGGCCTGGTCGGGGAGCAGGAGCTCGGTGAACTCACCCGGCAGGCCGAACCGGGCGGCATACAGCTCACCTGTGCCAGGGTCGACGCAGGAACCAGACGAGTTGACGACCACCAGCGAGGCAACCGTCGTGCCGTCTGCCAGCACCACGCTGGCCGAGCCCACGGCGCCCTTGAGTCCCCCGGCCACAGCACCCGTGCCGGCCCCCACCCCCCCGATCGGCACCGGTCCGGATGCGCTGGACCATGCTGGTTCAGAGAATGCTGCGTCATAGGCCTCTTCGCCCATCGCCGCTCCGGGACGCTTGGTGAAGTCGCCGCCACGGCCGAGATCGAAGATGACGGCGCCGGGCACTATCGGGACGACCTCACCCGGCCCGCCGGTCGGGTAGCCGACCCCCGCCTCGAACAGGCGCTGCATCACCCCGTCCGCGGCCGCGAGCCCGAAGGCACTTCCGCCCGACAACACGACGGCGTGAATCCTCTCGACCAGATTGCGCGGGTCGAGGACGTCCGTCTCCCGGGTGCCGGGTCCCCCTCCGCGGACGTCAACCCCAGCAACGGCGCCGCTTTCGGGCGCCAGGACCACCGTGGTGCCGGACAGCCAGCCGTCCGCGCGCCGATCGGCATGCCCCACCCGGACACCGGCCACATCGGCCAGGCTGTTGGTCGGGCCGGGTTGCAGGTCAGTCATCGATGCTCTCCTCGGACAGCCGCGTTACTCGGGCCTGCGCTCGTCATGCTGACCTCCGGAGACCAGGGCAAAGGTGTCTGCTTCGATGGTGGAGCCACATCGTCTGCAGCGCAACAAGTCATCGTGGGTGGGTGGTTGCCGCGCCTGCCCGTCGCTAGTGCCTGTGAAGTAGTCCGTTTGGTCAGTATTTCTGTGCGTTTGGCCGAGTGCGCGGCGGGGGGCGGCTGCGAAACGCTTAGGTGAGGGCGAGGAACGGGCCCACAACCTGCAAACGAAGGACTGACCGCTCGATCTGCTTCGAGAACGTAGGGATTGGGGCTTGATCGGAGCCATGATGAACGTGAAATCGGTATCTTTGCTGACCACTCGGTGGGGGGCTGCGGCCACTCCGGCGGTCACTGCGGCGGCTATGTGTGTTTCGGCTGCCCCGGCCCAGGCGAACGTTGGGCAAGGTGGCGCGCCGGCGCCCCACGCCGCGGTTGTCGCCGCGACCGGTGGCTTCAGCTGGAGCGACGATGACTGGTCCTCCGGGCGCTGGAGCAGCGCTGACTGGTCTTAAGTGGAATCAATCATGCGTCGCGCACCGAGCCCAACGCAGGTCACGTGGCTCCTGTGCGCCGCCCTGGCAGCCAGCGCGACGCTTCTCACGAGCCGGACAGGTGGAGGGCCGATCATCGCCCTTCACCTGCCGGTCGTCGCCGTCGCTCTCGCGGTCGGAGCAGGGTTCTTCTTCTGTGAACAGTTCCTGCTGAATGTGGAGTTCCGTCGGCAGGCGTACTCATTCACGCTCGCCGGTATTCCGTTGCTCGTCGGCGTTCTCGTGTTACCGCCGGACGTCTTCGTGGTGACACGCGTGGCCGCGTCCGTGCTGGCGTTCGTGTGGCAGCGGGTATCCGTGGACAAGATGGCCTACAACTCTGCGGCCTACGCCTTCGAGGCCGCA
>JADGOU010000363.1 GCA_017882835.1 Frankiaceae bacterium
CTCGTGCAGCGCCTCGCCGGCCGCGCAGTGACAGTTCGGCTTCCCACAACGGCGCCGATGGGTCACCACCGAACCGCGCACCATCCGCGGACCGCCTGAACCACCTCGACCAACCATCGCACCCATCCTCCTATCTGCCTGGGGTCCCCCGGCAGATACTGCCGTGCGATGGCACCACAACCGAGTATTCGCAGAGCGTGTCGTGCTGCTTTCGAGCGGCGCTCGCAGACCTATCCCAGGTACCGAGCGACTGAGTCGTCAGCAGCAATCGGCGTCACTCCAAAGGAGCCGCACCCATTTAGTTAGATGGGTGATCATGCGGCGCGGCCTGTGCCTTGTCGGGCACCCGGACGGCGTTGAGGTCGAAATGCGGTCTCAATCCTCGGGCGAAGTGGTAGACATACTCGAAGCTTTCCTTGGGGCGCGGTCCAAAGCGGCCGGGGACCGCGTTCGGCGTGGCCCAGCGACCCTTGGCCCATATGTATGCCTCCACCACTCAGCGCCAACTCATGTCCTGAAGAGCGAGAACGAGACGGTAGACGTACGGGTGGCGCTGCCCGTTCAGTTCAGTGCACCCCGGTTCGCAACCCGCTTCACCCGGCTACGGCACAGCCGGTACGGCGTGTCGCGGCCGAAGCGCGTTAGGCCTGAGTCCCTCGCCCGCGTCTGCATTACTCAACAGCGCACGCACCGCCGCGGGGCCGTCCGCGTCCAGCGCGCGGGCGGCCGTCGCGGCGGCCTGTCCGCGGTGCACCTCGCGCACCGCCTGCTTGACCACTGGCACCGCCCGCGGCCCCACGCTGAGCTCGCGCACTCCCAGCCCGACCAGCAGCGCCGCGGCCCGCTCGTCGGCCGCCAGCTCGCCGCAGACGGCTACCCGGGCCGAACCGGCCCCGGCGCAAACGGCGCCGATGAGGCGAAGCACGCCCGGGTCGTAGGGGTCGCCGAGGCCGGTCACGGCCTCGTTCCCGCGATCCGCAGCCAGGGCGTACTGGGTGAGATCGTTGGTCCCGATGCTGAAGAAGTCGACGTGCGGCGCGAAGGCAGCGGTCTTCAGCGCCGCAGCCGGCACCTCCACCATGATCCCGACTTGGAGTCCGGCTGGCTGGCCGCGTCCGGCCCGGGCGACGGCCGCGGCCAGCGCCGCGCGGGCCGCGGTCAGTTCCGCCACGGTGCTGACCATGGGGAACATCAGGCTCACCGGGGTGTCGTGCGCCACCCGGACCATTGCCAGCAGCTGCTCGGCGAGCAGGCCGGGGCGGGCCAGCGAGAGCCGAATACCCCGGACGCCGAGGAACGGGTTGGCCTCCGCCGGCATCGGCAGGTAGCGCAGCGGCTTGTCACCGCCGACATCGAGGGTGCGCAGCGTGATCCGGCGCCCATCGAGGGCAGCGGCGATGGCGCGATAGACGGCTTCCTGCTCGGCAACGTCCGGGGCCTGGTCCCGGTCGAGGAACAGGAACTCGGTGCGCACCAGCCCGACCAGGTCAGCCCCGCAGGTGGCGGCGAGCCGGGCGTCGTCGACCGAGCCGACGTTGGCGCCGACACCGACCTCCACGCCGTCGGTAGTGACCGCGGCCGAGCCGGCCTGCTCTCGAGCCACCCGGCCGGCCTCGGCCAGCTCGGCGGCCCGGCGGCGGAAGCGGTCGAGCACAGCCTCGTCCGGATCGATCACCAGCTCGCCGGTCGCGCCGTCGAGGGCCACCGTGGTGCCCTCGACCGTGTCCAGCACGGCCGGTCCGGCGCCGACGACCGCCGGAACGCCGCGGGCGCGGGCCAGGATGGCGCTGTGGGCCGTCGGACTGCCGACGGCGAGCACGAGTCCGGCGACCCGGGCAGGGTCCAACCCAGCGGCCTGGGCCGGGGTGAGGTCCGCGGCGACAACGACACCGCAGACATCGGCGAGGCTCCCGTCCGGCCCGGCCTCGCCGAGCAGCCGACGTAGCACCTGGTCGCGGACGGCTCGAACGTCGCCGGCGCGGGCACGAAGGTAGGGATCTGGCAGCGCGGCCAGTGCCGCCGCGACCCGATCGATCGCCGCCGCCCACGCGGTCGCCGCTCCCGCGCCGGCGGCGATCCGGCGGCGAGCATCGTCGAGCAGGTCGCTGTCGTCCAGCAGCAGCACGTGCGCGTCGAAGACCGCCGCCGCCGACTCACCGACCTGGCTGGCCGTCGCCGCCCGCGTGCCTCGGATGTCGTCTCGGCAGGCGGTGCGGGCCGCGGTGAGCCGCTCCCACTCGGCGGCCGGCTCGGCCGCCGGCTCGACCGGCAGCTCGGCCGGCAGCTCCAGCCGGGCCGGACCCAGCAGCCGGGCGGGGCCGATTCCGATACCCGGCGAAGCCGGCACCGGTCCCCGCTGCCGAACCGCCGTCCCAGCGACCGGTCCGGTCACCGCAGATGTCGCCGCCGGTGCGGACGCGACCGCCTGCCCGGTCACCTCGTCGAAGCCCCGTCCGGCCGAAGCGCGCAGGGCGTCGAGCGCCGGTCGGGCTTGCGGCCCAGCGGCCCGGATCTGCACCTGGTGTCCCTGCTCGGCGCCCAGCGTGGCGACCTTGGACAGGCTGGTGGCCGGGACCCACGCCGAACCCGTGGTGGCGTTGCGCAGTTCGATCAAAGCGTCCAGCGTGCCCGCCTGCTGCACCAGGCGGGCGGCCGGGCGGGCGTGCAGCCCGTGCGGGTTGACGACGGTGAACGTCTCGACCGGCGCGGCGCCGGCAGCGGACTCCGCCGGCGGGGCCGAGCCGGGGTCCGCCTCGGTCAGGTGGGACTGCTTGCCGGCCAGGCCGCCGAGCGCCTCCGCCGCCACCTCGTCCCGCCCGGCGCCGGCGCCGGCCGCCACCGCGGCCACGATCAGGCCCTCGACCAGCGGCGCGGGACAGAGCAGCACGCGCTGCCGGGCCTCGTCGTCGAGCAGCTCCAGGGCCAGCTCGGCGGACAGGACGGCGCTGCCGAGATCCATCAGTACGACCACGCCGTCGCCGCGGTCGGCCGTGGTGACCGCCGCCAGGATGGCCGTCGCATCGGTGCCGAACGCACCATCGTCCAGCCCGGCGGCCACTTCCATGGCCACGTCCTGGTCGAGCAGCATCTCGCGGGCGAGGACGACGGCGGCCTCCGCCAGCGCACGGCTGTGCGACACGACCACCAGGCCGACGCGGGACAGAGCGCCTCATCCCCCGGGTACGCCGGCGAGGGCGGTCACCGCGGCCTCGAGCAGCAGGGTCGCCGAGGTGGCACCCGGATCCTGGTGTCCGACGCTGCGCTCGCCCAGGTAGCTCGCCCGGCCTTTGCGGGCCACCAGCGGGATGGTCGCGTCTCGCCCGTCCCGCGCGGCGGCGGCCGCGGTCCGGAGGCCATCCCCGAGCGAGGCTCCGTCGGACCGGGCCGCGTCCAGGGCGTCGCAGGCCGGCAGCAGTGCGTCGAGCATGGTCTTGTCGCCGCGTTCCGCCTTGCCTCTGGCCACGACCCCGTCGACGCCGGCCCGCAGCGCCTGGGCAAAGGTG
>JADGOU010000364.1 GCA_017882835.1 Frankiaceae bacterium
GCCTTTGCAGGGAAGGTTGCGCAGCCCGGTTGCCTTGCCGGTCCGGATCCGGTCTTCGACCCGGGCGTGGGACCGGTGCCGGACCTCCAGGTCGGCCAGTCTGCCGTCCGCCTGGCCAGCGCCTTGGCCACCTCGTCGCCGTGGTCTCCCTCGCCGAGGACTCGGCGACGCCCGAATGCCGGCTTCCCGCGAGCCACACCTCGACGGGTTGTGGCTCGGCCATGTTGCGCCACCACCGCTTCCGCTGCGGCTGGCCCGGCCAGCTCCACACTTGGTCGCCCTCTCGGACGTACTGGACGACCAGCTTACGGACCCGACCGGTGCGGCGACCGCGGTAGCGCAGCACGGCGAGCCGCCGACCGAGTCGGCGTCCGAGCGGTCCGCGCAGTAGGGGACGCAGGATGGGATTGGCCAGATGGTTCGTGACCCAGAACCCCCGGCCGTTGGTGGCGCTCATCGAGCGGCCAGAATCGACGGGCGGCCGGCGCGACGTGCCCGCCGTTCGAGGACGAGGAGCACGATGGCGTTGAGAACGACGTAGGTCCACATCGCCGCCGCGATGGTGCCTCTGCCGTCGGCAGCTGCTTTGGTTCCGCCGGTGACGTTGTAGATCCCGTGCCATACCGCCACGGCGAGGATGCTCCCGGTGTGGTTGTAGATCCAGGTCCACACGATTGCCCCGCATGCGAGACCCAAGACGAACACCGGGAGCATGGCGACGGAGAAGTTCTTGTAGCTGTTCAGGAAGAAGAACTGTGGGATGTGCCACGCGGCCCAGAACACGGCGATGATCAGGCTCGCCGCGAGTGGCCCGAAACGGCGCTGAAGTTGGGGCAGGGCGTAGCCGCGCCAGCCGGTTTCCTCGCCGAATCCGTTCACCACCGTGACCAGCAGCGCGACACCGACGATGCCGATTCCGGCGGGCAGGCCGCTGATGCGGGCGAAGTCGTTGCGGGTTGGCAGATCCGCGCCGGCGGCCGCCATTACGCCGATGACGCCGAAGAAGAAGGCGAGCGGACTGAGCACGGCCAGCCACCAACGCCACCCGATCCGCCAGCGCACCATGCGTGCCAGAAGGTCACGAACGCCGACTTGGCCCGCCGTCCAAGCGGTCACGGCGAACGCGGCGAGCATCGGGCCGAGCAGGCTCGGGAAATGCGTCGGCCACCCTTCGCCTTCGTACACGGTGTGGCCGGTAGCCGCCCACGGAATCACCCACACCCAACTGATCGCGTAGGCGAGCACAAAGAACGCAACAACCGGCTTCGGGTCGAAGGGGACCGGTTCGCGAGGCGGCACCGTCGGGCGCTTGACCAGAGCAGGCCATGCCTTCATTGCCACCTCGCCTCGATTCGGTTCTTGGAGGACAGCCAGAGCCGACCCGTCGGCCTCATCGATCAGCGAAGCTCGATCGCGCTCGTCACGGTAGGGCCGTTGGTCACCATCGCCGGCGTAGAGCCAGTGTCTCCAAAGGATTCGGTCCAATTCTCTGCCGATGATAGTGTTTTAGTTACAGGCGCAGCCTCAGACCTACTCAAGTAGTGCCAAGAATGCCCTGTGAGCAGGACCTTTTCTTCGCGCCATGTCGTCGAGAATCCGTTGAGATTGTGATAGACTGAATGCATGAGACAGGGCGAGCTGGCGGGGATGCCGGAGCCGGCCGCGCTGCGTCTTCTGGCCGCCGATGGGCAGGTACTGGTGACCCACGGGCGGACGCTGGTTTACCGGTACGAGGCGGACGACACCGGGATGCGCAACCTGGCGATCGTGGCACTGACCGACGCCGGCCGCCGGATCGACGAGGTGGCCCTCCTCTTTGGGCTCACCGCGACCTACGTGTCGATGCTTCGCGGCCGGGCCCGCCAGGGCGGTTCGGCCGCCCTGGTCCGCCACCGCCGCGGCCGGCCACCTAAGCTCACCGGCCGCCAGGTCGCCCAGGCCCAGGTGTGGGCAGGGTCGGGGTGGACCCAGCAGGCCATCGCCGACCAGCTGAAGGTGGCCCGCTCGGTGATCAGCGAGCTCCTCGCCCGGGTAGGCCCGGCCCCCGTACAGGACGCCCTGACCCCGACCGGCAACACCGACATCGAGTCCGAGTCCCCGGAAACGGTGGCCGGCCCGGATGACACCATCGCGGCCACGTCCGACATCGAGCCAGCGGCGCCTGAGCCGGCGGCGCCTGAGCCGGCGGTGACGGAGCCGGTGGTGACGGAGCCGGTGGTGACGGAGCCGGTGGTGGCCGGGTTCACCGGGACGCCGGTTGGTTCGGCCCGGGCCACGGCCGGCGTGTACCGGTGCCGCTACGCCGGCGCGATGCTGCTGTACCCCTACCTGCACCAGGTGGGCGCTGAAGACGTCTTCGCGACGCTGACCGGCGCGCCGGCGCGCCGCTACAACGACCTGGCCGTGTTGACCACCGCGACGGTGGGCTTCGCCCTGGGTGTCGACACCGTCGAGGGGACCAAGCATTTGCGTCGGGCCGACGCGGGCGCGGCGGTCGGACTGGGTGTGGCCCCGCAGCTGGCGACGCTACGGGCACGGTTGTCCGCACTGGCCGACGGGTCCGACCCGTTGGCGCTGCAGCGGGCCTTCGCCGCCGGAATGCTGGCCGCTGACCCGGCGCCCGACCCGGTCTACTTCGTCGACGACCACTTCGTGGCCTACAGCGGTGCCCGGCCGGTCGCCAAGGGCTGGAACACCAAACGCCGCCACGCCCAACCCGGCCGCGACGACACGCTACTGGTCGACGCCCGCGGCCGGGCAGTGGTCTTCGGCACCGGCGAGCCGACCGCCCTGGTATCCACCCTGCCCGGCGTCCTGACCCAGCTACGGCAGGTCCTGGGACCGGACCTGCCCATCATGTTGGGCTTCGACCGCGGCGGGGCGTACCCGTGCGCGTTCACCGCCTGCCGCGACGCCGGCGCGGACTGGGTCACCTACCGGCGTGCACCCCTGGTGGAGGCCACCGTGGCGCCGCGGCGGTCCTGGACCCTACGCGATGGGCAGCGGGTGGACGTGCGGCTGGCCGACGAGATCGTCCAGCTCCCCCAGTACGGCCAGGCACGCCAGCTCACCCTGTTCGCGGACGGCGGACCTGTCCTGCAGGTACTGACCAGCGACACCAATGCCACCGGCGCGGCCCTGCTGTGCTGGCTACGGGCCCGGTGGCGGATCGAGAACATGTTCAAGTACGCGGCCGCCCATAACGGTATCGACACCCTCGCCGACTACGCCATGGACATCGGCCCAGACACCCGGAAGGTCAAGAACCCGGTCCGTGTCGCGGCCCGCAAGACCGTCGCCGCCGCCGACGCCGAGCTCGCCACCGCGCAGCGCGCGCTACCCCAGCTCCTGGCCGGGCCGGGCACCCAGAAACAGAAGAACGCCGCGCTACCAGCGGCATACCGCCGGATCGAGGCCGCAACCGCAGCGCTGGGCGACGCCAAGACCGCGCTGCGCCCCATACCGGCCAAGGTCCTGGCCACGACGCTGGACCCGGACGC
>JADGOU010000365.1 GCA_017882835.1 Frankiaceae bacterium
GCGGCAAGCCGAGCGCCGCGATGGCGCGTGGGTGCAGTTCCCCGGCGAACCCCACGACCCGGTCGCCGACGATCAGCTCGGCGCACCGGCCGGGGTGCCAGGGCGCCCGCTGGCCGGCCCGGACGGTCAGCGGCGCACTCACGGCGGTTGCCACCACCCGGGCCGCCTCGACCGCGTCCGTCCACAGCGCGGGCCGCGCCGGCCCCCACCACCCGGCCGGCTCCCGCATCCCGGTCACGACCACGGCGGCGTGCCGCGGCTGGTCCGGCAGCGCTGCCGCCAGCGCGGCCAGGACGTCGGGCTCCGGCCGCCCCGCGGTCGTGACCTCGGCCGGTGCCGCCGGCGCGTCCAGGCGCGGCCGGTACACCAGTCCGGTCTCGAACAGCGCCACGTCCGGCTGACCGCGCCCAACGTTGCGCGCCAAGGTCGCGAGCAGGCCGGGCAGCAGGACGGTCCGCAGCTCCGGCTCGGTGTCGGCGAGCGGGTTCGCCAGCCGGGCGGTATGCCGCCACGGGTCATCCGCCGGCAGCCCGAGGTCGTCCCAGACCCGCGCGGACAAGAAGGGGTGGCCGAGCACCTCGACGTACCCGGCAGCGGCGAGGGCGCGGCTCGCCTGTCGGCGCAGCCGCTGCTCGCGGGTCAGCCCGCGGCCGGCGGGCGCCAGCGGCAGGGCGGTTGGAATTGCGTCGTACCCCTCCAGCCGCACCACCTCCTCGACCAGGTCCGCGGCCTGGCCGAGATCGGGTCGCCACGACGGCGGGGTGACTGTCAGCGGATCCGTGCCTTCGACGGCGCAGCCGACTTCGGCCAGTCGACGGCGTACCGCCTCGGGCGGGTAGGGGCGTCCGGCGACCCGGCCCGGCAGAGCCAGCGGAAGCACTATCGGAGGCCGACCGGGGCGGCGGTCCACGTCGGTGGCGCCCCCGGGGTCAGTGGCGCCGCTGAGCTGGACCAGCAGCCGGACCGCGGCCTGCGCGGCCGCCGGCGCCAGGTCCGGGTCGACGCCCCGCTCGAACCGGCGGGAGGCCTCCGAGGCGAGCTTGAGCCGCCGGGACGTGCGCGCCACGACGGTCGGCTCGAAGTGCGCGGACTCGATCACCAGGTCGGTGGTCGCCGGTCCGACTTCGGAGGTGGCCCCGCCCATCACCCCGGCGAGGGCAACCGGACCGGTGTCATCGGCGATGACCAGGTCGCCCGGCTCCAGCAGACGGGCAGCCCCATCCAGTGTGGTGATCTGCTCCCCAGCGCCGGCTCGGCGGACGACGATCGGACCTGCCAGGCGCGCCCGGTCGAAGGCGTGCAGCGGCTGTCCGAGGTCGAGCAGGACATGGTTGGTCACGTCGACCGCGAGCGAGATCGGTCGCATCCCGGCCAGGACCAGCCGCCGCTGCAGCCACATCGGCGATGGGGCCGTCGGATCCAGCCCGGTTACGGTGCGAGCCACATATCGGTCACAGGCTTGTGCGTCCTCGACCCGGACGTCGTACGCCGAGCCATCCGCCGCAGGGACGTCGATCAGCGCCGGGTCCCGGAACGGCACGCCGAACGCGGCCGCCGCCTCCCGGGCCAACCCGCGCACCGACAGGCAGTAGCCGCGGTCCGGTGTCACGGCGATGTCGAGGACGTCGTCGCGCAGGCCGAGCAGCTCGACGACGTCGGCACCGAGTGGCGGAGCGTCCGGCAGCACCAGGATGCCGGTGTGGTCCTCGCCGATGCCGAGCTCGCGGGCGGAGCAGATCATGCCGTCGCTGACGTGCCCATAGGTCTTGCGCGCGGTGATGGTGAAGCCGCCGGGCAGTACGGCGCCGGGCAGCGCGACCGGCACCCGGTCGCCGACGGCGAAGTTACGGGCACCGCAGACGATCCCCCGGGCGCCGGCGCCGGCGTCCACCTGGCAGCTGCGGATGGTCTTGCCGTTGCCGGCGACGAACTCCTCGATGGCGAGCACCTCGCCGACCAGTACGCCGGCGACATCGGCGCCGACCGACTCAACCCGCTCGACCTCCAGGCCGACCCGCAGCAACGCATCCGCCGCCTCGCGGGCGGAGTCCGTTGGCAGGTCGACGTAGCAGCGCAGCCAGGACAGCGGGACCCGCATCAGGCTTCCATCCCGAAGGCCAACGTGAACCGAACGTCGCCGTCGACCAGGTCACGCATGTCGGCGATGTCGTGCCGGAACATCAGGGTGCGCTCCAGCCCCATCCCGAAGGCGAAGCCGCTGTAGCGGTCCGGGTCGACCCCGCAGGCCCGCAGCACGTTGGGGTTGACCATCCCGCAGCCGCCCCACTCGATCCAACCCTCGGACGAGCAGGTGCGGCACGGCGCACCGCCCGGCTCGGTGGAGGACCCGCGGCAGACGAAGCAGCGCAGGTCCACCTCCGCGGAGGGCTCGGTGAACGGGAAGTACGACGGCCGCAGCCGGGTGGATACCCCGACGCCGAACATCGCGGCAGCGAAGGCGTCCAGCGTCCCTTTCAGATGTCCCATGGTGATGCCCTCGTCCACCGCCAGGCCCTCGACCTGGCTGAAGACCGGGGTGTGGGTGGCGTCCAGCGCGTCCGCGCGGAAGGTGCGGCCGGGGCAGACGACGTACACCGGCAGGTCGCGTTCCAGCAGTGCCCGGACCTGGACCGGTGAGGTGTGCGTGCGCATCACCACGCCGGAGCCCATGGGTTCGACGAACAGGGTGTCCTGCAGCTCGCGGGCCGGGTGGTCGCGCCGGAAGTTGAGCGCGTCGAAGTTGAACCACTCGTGCTCGACCTCGGGGCCTTCGGCGACCTCATAGCCCATGGCCACGAACACGTCGGCGATCCGCTCCTGGATCGTGGTCAGCGGGTGCCGGGCGCCGCGAGGCACCCGGTCCCAGGGCAGCGTGACGTCCACCGCCTCCTCGACCAGAACTCGGGCGTCCCGCTCGACTTCCAGCTCGACCTGCCGGGTTGTCAGCGCCTCGACGACCGCGCGCCGAGCCGCCCCGACCCGCTTGCCGGCGTCGGCCTTGGCCTGGGGCGGCTGTGCGCCGATCTCCCGGTTGGCCAGTGCCAGCGGCGACCGGTCGCCGGCGTGCGCCAGCCGTACCGCCTTGAGCGCGTCCAGGTCCGCGGCCGCCGCAACGGCGGCGAGCGCCTCGTCGCGCCGACGAGCCACCTCGGCCGGGGCCAGGGCGGCCACCACCTCGACCGGGTCGAAGGCGGAGTTGGGTGCGGGCATGGCTGGCTGGCTCCAAGCGGAAGGGGTCGAATGGGCAGTCTAGAAGCGGCGGGTGCAGTTACCGAAACCATGCTCGTCCTGACCACAACAGCGCGAAAATTGTCGGAGCCGCCGACTACAGTAGAACACATGTTCGAGTACGACGGACGACCGCCGGTGGGCCGGCTCGGCGGTGTACTGGACCAGCTGGCCGGCGAGGAGCTCGCTGGGCTGCCGGTCGCCGCCCTGGGCGAGGACGTGGTGGCGCTGGGCATCGCCCGCAACCGGCTGGAGGC
>JADGOU010000366.1 GCA_017882835.1 Frankiaceae bacterium
TGGGCTGCACAAACCTAAAGTTAGAGGCCTCTGCCGCCCATCTAGCGGACGCGCCCCGGTGTGTCGCTGATGTCGCAGGGCTGTGTACCTTATGTCACGTTTCCTGCGAGTGGTTCCATAGCTCCACCAATGACTTGCGTCCCAGGTCCTCGGTCGTCAGGGCGAAGGATCGATGGTCACGCCACTGGCCATCGATGTGCAGGTAGCGGCGGCGCAGGCCCTCCTCATGAAAGCCCAGCTTCTCGACCACCCGCAGGCTCGCGGTGTTCTCGGGCCGGATGTTGACCTCGACCCGGTGCAGCCCCAGCACAAGAAACGCGTGGTCGCAGGCGGCCGCCAGGGCAAAGGGCACAATCCCTTGTCCTGCAAAGGATTCGGCGACCCAGTAGCCTGCGCAGGCCGATCGCAGGGAGCCCCACGCGATCCCGAACAGATGCATCTGGCCGACCAGCCGCCCCTCGGTCTCGATGACAAAGGGCTGGAGGCGCCCCTCCGAAGCCTCGTGATCGAAGTGCCGAACCAGCTGGCGGAATGGCATGGTGGTCGCCAACGGCTCAGGTGAGGTGGCCTCCCACGGCCGGAGCCACTCGACGTTCGCGACCCGCAGCGCCTCCCACTCACGCCGGTCCCTACCCCGCAGGGGCCGCAAGATCACCGGCGCGCCGCCGACCCGGCGGGCGGTGAGCGTCACTGGCCAGAGTCCGTCGCTCAATGGTCGCCCCCCTGAATCTGCTGAAGAGCATGTGCGACAACGGGTTCAAGCACGGCAAGCCCGTTGCTCACGCCCCCCATCGACCCCGGCAGGTTGACGACCAGAGCCTTCCCCGCCACGCCGCTGATGCCTCGCGACAACATGGCCGACGAAACGCCGGCATCCACGCCGGCCGCCCGAATGGCCTCCGAGATCCCCGGGACCAGCCGGTCCACGACCCGTTGCGTCGCCTCGGGCGTGCCATCGGTGGGAGTCAGCCCGGTGCCGCCCGTGGTCACCACGAGCACCGCATCGCTTGCGATGGCGGCGCGAAGGGCTGCCTCGACACCGGGACCATCAGCGACCAGGACGGCATCACCCACCTCGAAGCCCCAGCCGCGCAGCGCGTCGACGATGATCGGCCCCGACCTGTCCGGATAGACGCCCGCCGCCGCCCGGGTCGAGCAGGTGATGACCACGGCAGCTCCTTGGTCGGTCACGGCTGCACCCAGTCCCCGGACCTGCCGCCCGACTTCGCCGTGACCCGCACGTCGGTGATCCTGGCGTGCCTGTCCACCGCCTTGACCATGTCGATCAGCGCCAACGCCCCCACTGTCACCGCCGTCAGCGCCTCCATCTCCACGCCGGTCCGGTCAGCCGTGCGGACGGTCGCGCTGAGGTCCACCCCGTCGTCAGCCACCGTCAGATCGACCTCGACGGCGTGCACCCCGATCGGATGAGCCAGCGGGATCAGGTCCGGGGTGCGCTTGGCCGCCTGGATCCCTGCTATCCGGGCGACCGACAGCGCGTCGCCCTTGGGCACGGTCCCCTCACGAAGGGCAGCCACGGCCGCGGCCGACAGAAGAACCCTGCCTGCCGCGCTGGCCGAGCGGATCGTCACTTCCTTGGCCGAGACATCGACCATGTGCGCCGATCCGTCGGGGCGCAGATGGCTGAGTCTGGTGTCTTCCGGCTCGGTCATGAGGCCTCCAGGATCGGTCCCAGCGGGTGGCAGCTCACCTGGTCGCCGGCCCGCACCGAGGTGACCTCAGCCGGTATGACGGCCAACGCGTTCGCCACCGCCAGAGAGCCCAGCGCGTGCGAGCCCTGAAAGCCGGCGATAGCCGCCGTGTGCCTGAGACCTTCGTGGGACGACTCGTGGGAGAGCACCACCCGGGCATACTGCACCTTGCCGGCAGGCACGGCCCAGTCATGAGCCGCCACGGCGCTGACCATCGATGTCTCGCGCTGCGGTCGACCGGCCATCAGCCGAAGCGCGGGTGCGACGAACACCTCGAACGAGACCAGGGCGCTGACCGGGTTGCCCGGGAGGGTGAACACCGGGATCTCGCCCTCGCCGATGACGCCGAAACCCTGTGGCATGCCGGGTTGCATGGCGACCTTGTCGAATCGCATCGTGCCGACGGCTGAGAGCACCTCCTTGACGGTGTCATAGGCGCCCATACTCACTCCCCCGGTGGTGATCACGGCGTCGGCGCGCCGCAGCTGACTCTCGATAGTGGACAGGAACGTCTGGGCGTCGTCGCGCACGCAGCCGACCCGGAAGGGGATGCAGCCGAGGGCCCGAACGGCTGCGGTCAGCATCAGACCGTTGCTGTCGACGACCTGACCGAACCCGGGGCGGGTGCCCGGCTCGATGAGCTCGTCGCCGGTGGAGATGACCACTACCCGGGGTCTGGGTGTCACCCTGACCTCGCCGGTGCCGACAGCGGCAAGGAGGGCGATCTGTCGAGGTCCGAGACGCGTGCCCTGACTCATCACCACATCACCGGCCTGGACGTCCTCGCCGGCCTCGCGCACGTGCTGGCCGACCGACACCGATGCCGAGACGACGACCCTGGTCAGACCACCGTCGGTGCGCTCGACGGGAACGACGGCATCGGCGCCGTCCGGCATCGGGGCGCCGGTCATGATCCGCATGCTCTGCCCCGGAGCCAGGCTCAGCGTCTGGGTGTTGCCGGCGGCGATGTCGCCGGCCACGGGCAAGACAACCGGTGCCGCATCGCCGGCAGCCGCGAGATCGGCGGCGTGCACGGCATACCCGTCCATGGCCGAGTTCCGAAAACCTGGCAGGGACACCTCACTGGTCACGTCCTGAGCCAGGACGCAACCCTGCGCATCGAGCAGGTCGAGACCGATCGGCGGCAGCCGCTGCACGGATTCGACGATACGCGAGAGATGCTCCTGGACGGTGATCACCGCGCGACAAGGTCCCGCGCCGCCGAGTCCCGCTCGGCCACGAAACCGGTGAGCCACGAGGAGAAGTCGGCGCCGAGCTCCCGATGGTCGACGGCAAGCCGGACCACGGCCTTGAGGTAGTCCAGCCGGTCACCGGTGTCATAGCGTCGGCCACGGAAGATCACGCCATGCACGCCTCCGCCGGGCGCCGACGACGCGGCGCATTCCTGCAACGCATCGGTCAGCTGGATCTCGTTGCCACGACCGGGCTGGGTCCTGGCCAGGATCTCGAATATCGACGGGTCGAGGATGTAGCGCCCGATGACCGCCAGGTTGCTCGGGGCGTCAGCGGGATCGGGTTTCTCGACCAGCCCCGTGACGCGAACCACGGATCCGTCATCGTCACCCAACGAAGCGGGATCGATCGCGGCGCAGCCATACATCTGAACGTTCTCCGGCGGCACCTCCATGAGGGCGATCACACTGCCACCCTTGGCCTCTCGAACCGCGATCATCGCCTCGAGCAGGTGGTCGCGGGCGTCGATCAGGTCGTCGCCGAGCAGCACGGCGAAGGGGTTGTTGCCGACGTGGT
>JADGOU010000367.1 GCA_017882835.1 Frankiaceae bacterium
AGCGGGGCCTCGTCGGCCAGCTGATCCGGTTCGGCGCCAGCGGAATCGCCAGCACCCTGGCCTACCTGGCGCTGTACGAGCTGCTCCGCGGTGCTTTCGGCGCGCAGCCGGCGAACCTGCTGGCCCTGCTCGTGACCGCGGTGGCCAACACGGTGGCGAACCGGCGGCTCACCTTCGGGCTGTCCGGCCACGCCGACGCCGGCCGCGCCCAGGTCCAGGGTCTGCTCGTGTTCGGCCTCGGGCTGGCGCTGACCAGCGGGTCGCTAGCCTAGCCGGGCTGGCCGCCCTCACCGCGCACCCCGGCCGCCGGCTGGAACTCGCCGTCCTGGTTACGGCCAATGCCGCCGCCACGGGGCTCCGGTATCTCCTGCTGCGGGCCTGGGTGTTTGCCCCACACCGCCGCCGGGGCACGGCCGACGTCGCCGCGGCGATCTGAATCAGCACGACGGCCGAGGTCGAGCCGGCGCAGTGCGACCTCAGCCGAACGGCACCGCCCGCCGCGGCGACGTCAGCGGCGAACCCAGCTCGGACGGGAGGCGCAGCGCTTCCGTCGCGGCGGCCCGGCCGGAGCGCTGGCTGGGGGCGCGCGGCGGAGCCGCCCTCGCCGCGGCTACAGCCGCAGGCCCACGCCCCGGCGGGCCAGCAGCCGGCACAGCCCGGCCACCGTGACCATGCTGATGGCGGCGTAGCCGGCCGCGGCCCCGACCGCACCAACGACCGACTGCAGGTCGGCGACCAGCGCGGGCTGCACGCCGCCCAGGCCGGCGCGGAACACCAGCTCGGAGAGCGCGAACGCGGTCAGGGCGTTGGCCCCCAGCGCCGTCAGCGGCGCCAGCGCGGCCACCACCACCGGCCACCGGGCGGCCAGGTGCAGGACCAGCAGGACGGCCACCGCGATCCCACTGGTCAGCACCGCATACGACGGGGTCCACAGCCGCTTGTTCAGCGGGACCATGGCGGTGAGCAGCACCCCGGTCGCGACGCAGCCGACGGCCAGGGCGGCCAGCCCGATTACGGCGGCACCCCGGCGGCGGTGCAGTAGGCGGGCCGCCAGCACGCCGGCGAAGACGTTGGCCGCCGAGGGCAGCCAAGATTGCGGACTCTCGGCGGAGAAGGCGAAGTGCGCACTGGTCACCAGCCACTGGCCGAGGTTGTGCCCCTCCGCCCAGCCGGCCTGCACGGTGGCCGGCAGGGGCAGGACGTCAGGCCCGAACCGGTACGCCGCCCCGATTGCGAACAGTGTCCCCAGCACGACCGCCGGCTGGGTTCGGCGGGGTAGGCGCAGCACCAGCCAGGTCAGCACGTAGGCGGCGGCCACGTGCTGCAGGACCCCGGTGGTCGGCCCGAGGGTGTGGTAGCGGACGTCGACGAGCAGGCAGCCGACCAGCGTCAGCTTCGCCGCCCGGGCCAGCACCGCCCGCGGCCGCGCCGTCCGGCCGGACAGCTCCATGGCGACGCCCACGGCGAACAGGAACAGCGGGAAGACGACGTCGGCCAGCCGCAGCCCGTTCCACGCACTGTGCTGCAGCTGCGCCGGCATCGCCGCCGAGCCCCGGTTGTCTACCAGCAGCATGCCGACCACCGCCAGCCCCCGCAGCCCGTCGAGCGCGACCAGCCGGTGGCCGGACCTCGCGACGTCGGGGGTGGCCCGCGAGCCGGCCGATAGGGACCGCAGTGGGATCCGGGCCGGCAGCGTCGCAGTGGTCACCCCACCGTGGTAGCCGGGCGCCCTGGGAGTGCGCTGTCGCCCGGCTGAGAACTCGCCCTGGACCGCCAGCGCCGAGACGACGACCCGGGGGGTGGTTCGCCGGACCCATCCGCCCGTGGTGCCGGTGCCTTCAAGCTGGGTCGCCGCGCGGGCTTCGGTCCGCAGGCTGGACCGGCGGCCAGCGGCCCGCCGCCGGACTCGGGCAGGCCGGTCGCCGGGTGGGGATCGCGCCTCCCTCAACCCGGGTGGTCGGGCCGCGAGTCCTCGGCGAGCCGGTCCCGCCGCGAGCGAGCCGGACCTGACGGCCCGGCTCGGTGCTCAGCGGATCGTCCTGCGTCACCGTCGAAGCCCGCGGTTCGAGCCCGGCGGCCCTGGGGTTGGTCCGGGTCGCGTTTGACCGGGGTCGACTGACACTTGCGAGCAGCGCACCTGGGTCGCGGAGGTGACCGGCGGGCCTGCGTGCGCGCTGGCGTGCTGCGCGCCGATCAAGTGCAGCTGCTCGGCGGCGTGGCGCGCGGCGGCGGCCTGCGCGGCCCTTTTCTGGCTCTCCCGCAACCGGGTCACCGCGTCGGTCAGGGCGGCCAGTTGGGCGAGTAGGGCGAGCAGCTGCTGATTCTCGCTGCGGCCGACGAACCGGGCGGCGGTCAGCAGCGCGGCCGCAATGCGCAGCCCTCAGCCGGCGCTCGACGGCGCCGGGATGCGGCCCCACGACTCCCGGGCGGCTCGGTCGTACTCGCCCGCGGCGTCGGTCAGCGGCCCGCCGCTGACCGCCCTCCACGACCCGGCCCGCGACGGACAAGAAGTCCGAGGCGGCCCAGGCCGCATCGGCAACGGCGTGGGGATCAGTGCTGGCGCTGGCCTGGGTCTGCTCGGTGGCGCGGGCCGCGGCCGCGGTCGTCTGCTCGCAGATCTGCGCCCGCTCCCCCCGCGTGACCGCGTGCCGATCCTCCCCCGCCGAGCCCTCGCGCCCACCGCCGGCCCCTTCCGGCGCCGACGCCGTCCCAGCCGACCGGCTGGACTGCGCTGCCCGACGGCCCCGGTGCCCGGCTACGGCCGCGGGCGGTGGCCCTTCTCGAAGCTCCGCCGGGCGCGGGCCTCGGTCAGGCTGAAGGCCCAGCTCCTGGTAGCTGGTGGTGGGGAAGACCGTGTGCGAGGTGCCGGCAGCCGCCCACACAACCGGGAAGGCCGCAAGCGCGGTGTCGATTAAGGTGCGCACCGGCCGACGGGTGCGACGCCGCCGACGGGTGGGCCCGTGGCCGCCCGGACCTGCTCGGGGCTGGCTCGGCGAACGGCCCGGGCGGCGAGCTGCGCCGCCAAGTGAGCGGTGTCGACGCGGTGCGCGCCGCTGGTCAGTACCAGCACCGGCTGGTCGTCGGCTAGGAACACCGGGCTGTTGGCGATCACACCGACCGGACAGCCCAACGCGGCGGCGGCGGCGGTACGGGTCGAGGCCTCCAGCTCCTGCACCTGCCCGGCCGCGCCGGCCCGCGCCAGTGCGGCCGCAACCGCCTGCGTGTTCGGATGCACCTCGTCCTCCTCAACGTTCGACATTCGGGACTACCTCACCGAGTGTGCGTCGCTCCCAACCATGGCACGCGTGTTATAGTTTGGATCGATGTGGGACGTCGTCTATCTGCCCGAGGCCGAGTCTGAGCGGCTGGTACTGCCAAAGGTGGAGCGCAACGCCTTGATCCACGCGGTCGAGAAGCTGGAGGCTTTCGGGCCGCAGCTGGGCTACCCACATACCAGCGCGGTGCAGGGGTTT
>JADGOU010000368.1 GCA_017882835.1 Frankiaceae bacterium
CCCCGCCTACGGTTCCTGCTGTCTGAAAGCTGGAATCGAGGGTGAGGGAAACGGCGTGCGTTCTGCAAGGCTATGGGCTGGGCTGCTCGGGTTGGTGAAGGTCGTCGTGGAGGGCGTGGAGTTCGACGAGGCCGAGCAGGCCGTCGTGGTGTCGGTGCGGCCCCGGAAGGCGACCAAGCGCCGCTGTGGTCGCTGCGGGAAGCGCTGCTCCGGATATGACCAGGGTGCTGGCCTGCATGAGGCCGGCGCCCCGGATCGGCTTGTCGACGTACATGGTGTGCATGGCCGGCGAGTCGAACCCGGTCAGCCACATGTCCCGCACGATCACCAGTTCCAGCGGGTCGTCCGGGTTCTTCGCCCGCGCCTTCAGCTCGTGCAGCGCCTGCTTGCTGCGCACGCGCCGGGCGAGCTCCGGTCCGTCCGCGGCAGATCCGGTGATGATCACCTTCACGGTGCCCTTGTCGTCGTCGCTGTGCCACTGCGGTCACAGCGCCATGATGGCGTCGTAGGGCTCGGCGCAAGTCCGCCGGCTCATGCCCACCACCATCGCCTTGCCGGCCAGCACGCTTCGGCGGGTCTCCCAGTGCGACACGATGTTCGCGGCGACCTGGTCGATCCGCTTGCTGGCTCCGATGACCGCCTCGACCCGGGCCCGGCCCAGCGAGTCTTCAGCCTTTCCCGGATGTCGGTCTCGGCGAGCTCGGTCACCTCCTCGAACCCGGTGTCGAGCGCCTCGCGGGCCTCGCCGGTAGCTCCACCTTGGCCAGCCGGGCCTAGTAGTAGACCCTGACGGTGGCGCCGTCCTCGACGGCGCGGGTGAGGTCGTAGACATCGATGTACTCCCCGAAGATCGCGCGGGTGTTGCGGTCCGCCGCCTCGATCGGGGTGCCGGTGAACCCGATGAACGCCGCGTTCGGCACGCGTCGCGCAGGTTGCGGGCCAGCCCGTCGATCAGGTCGTACTGCGTGCGGTGCGCCTCGTCGGCGATTAGACGATGTTGCGCCGGTCCGACAACAACGGGAAACCCCGGCCGGCCTCGCGGTCCTCCTTGCCCAGCCCGAACTTCTGCATGGTGGAGAACACGATGCCGCCGGAGGCCTTGGACGCCAGCAGGCTGCGCAGCAGCACCGCCGGGGCGAACACCCCGCGCACCAACACCTCGAGCTCCGGCGCTCCGGTCGGCGCGAGCCGGTGGCCGTCGATCGTCTTCCACGGCGCGTAGTGTTCGAACCGGCCGCCCAACGCGCCCATCCCGGCCTGAGTGCCGGTCGAGATCACGTGCACACCGGGGAACGCCTGCAAAGTGGGGATCTGCGTCGCGTACGTGCGCAGGTTGTTCCACGCTCCGCGCAGCGTCCCTCCCTGTTGCCCCGGCACCTTCAGCTCGATCAACGCGAGTGGCAGGCCATTGACGAACGCCTACACGTCCGGGCGCCGCACCTTTTGGTCCTGCTCGACGCTGATCTGGTTGACCACCACAAAGTCGTTGCGCCCCGGATGGTCAAAGTCGACTAGCTGGGCCACGTCGTGTCGGGATTCGCTATTCGCCGTACGCCGTTCGACCGGCACGCCGTTGGTCACTAGCCCGTGCACCCGCCAGTTCTCCGCCAGCAGGTCGGCGCTCTCCGCCCGACGTGCCGTCGCGACCACCTCGCTGACGTCCTCGGGCGCCAGTTGCGGATTCAGCTGCGCAACCGCCGCCCGCAGGCGTCTCTCCAACAGGACGTCCCGGTAGACGACCGCTCCGCCGCCGGCTCCCCCGGCGCGATGTCTGGGCCGTGCAGCACCTGCCAGCCGAGATCGGCGAAGTACTCCAGGCACACCTCCTCGATGCCAGACTCGGCGACGAAGGCCTTCACCGCAGACCGAGCCGCGTCGCCGCGGAGGTGGCGGACTCAGCCAGGCCGGAGTCGAGAAGCCGCCGGTCCGCGCTGACCAGCGGTACACCGAGATGCCGGGCTGCGGCCGCCCAGTGCGCGTCATACCCGCTGAGACTGTGCTGTTCCGCCAGCGCGAGCGCGTCGCGAAGCCAAGCCGGGTCGAGCAGGATCAGCGGGCCGACGAGCACAAGGAGGCGTTCGATCGCCTCGGTCGCGGCTGGCGCCGGCCAGCGCCTCCGACGGATGAGAACATTGCTGACCTCATATATCGCGAGGTCAAGCAACTGGATCGTGACGACGCCGTCGAGATGCCCCTCGCGCAGGCGTCGGGCGGCGTCCACCTCCTCCTCACCGCTCTGCTCGAACCACTTCATGAGGACCGACGTGTCGACGAGAGTGGAGCTCACCGGCGCATATCCCGCTCGTCGCGCTCCTTCTTCTCGGCTTCGATGTCGGCCGACGTGGGCCAGCCGTAGCGCGCCGCCAGCGCCTCGAGCTCCTGGACAGCGGCTCGCATCGCCTCGGGGTCGCGACGCTCGAGTTCACGCCGCACAGCGTCAGCGAGCAATCCGCTGCGGGTCGTACCCCGCAGGCGCGCGGTCCGATCCACCTTGGCCAGCAGATCGTCGGGGAAGGACACCATCACCTTGGCCACGTAACGAGTATTGCCGCCGGTACTGCCGTTCGGCAAGGCGGAGCTGAACCCGCTCCCCCGGCGGGACGTCTGGCCCGTGCGGCACTTGTCAGCCAAGGTCGGCGAAGTTAGGACTCGCACCCCGCCTCCACCCCGGACAGGGCGACGGCGCCCCCTCACCGGTGTCCTCGCTTGGGCGTTGTCGGCGCCGGCTGATCCGTCACGCCGCGTCCGTAACGTAGTGGCCGAACACCTGGTCGACGCTGCCGCTCAGCATTGCGCGGAACAACTCGTCCAGACGCTTGACGAGCAATGCGTCGGCTCGGCGGCCGGCCAGAGATGTCACCTGGTGGAACAAGGAGCGAGCCAACCGTGCCGGCTCCACCGAGTTCGTCGCCCCAGGCCTCGTGGAGGGCACACTCCGGAGCGGCTTTGAGACAGGTGGATCGTTGACCAGCCCGTTCGCTCGAGCCGTATTCATGATGTTCCTCGTCAGTGAGGTCCACCCGTTCGCAGACGGGAGCGGCCGCATCGCCCGCATGATGAACGTGCACGCTGGTGAGCTGCGGATCGTGATCCCGACGGTCTACCGGCTGAACCACCTCGCCGCGTTGAGGGCCGCGACCCATACCAGCAACGATGCAGCGCTAGTCGCGGCTCTGGCACTCGCCCGCCGCTCGACCGCCAGGATCAACTTTTTCGACCGTACGACGGCGGAGACAGACCTCGAGCGGACGTACGCGCTCCGCGATGCTCGCGAGGCGGAGGACGCCAGAGTCCGCCTCGCGCTGCCTGGAGACGCGCCGGCTTTGGACCGCCGCCACGCGAGCGCCGCAGGACGTCCACGTCCGATCGGGACCGTCCGAACTACTACCTCAGCGTGATCGAGCCCGACTCCACATGTCGGTCATGGGAGAAGCAGACGGCCCGAGTGAGTCGCCC
>JADGOU010000369.1 GCA_017882835.1 Frankiaceae bacterium
GTACGGCGCCCGGCGGGCACCGACATCCGGGCCGGGGGTGGGTGCATCGGAGCCGCCGGGATCAGGGTCGGGGGTCGGAGCGTCGGCTGCCGGCGGCTCGGCCGGCTCGGGGCTCGCGGTTCGGTCGTCTCGTCCATGGCTGTGATGCTTCGCCGCCGGCAGGCGGCACACCATCGGGGATGTCCCTGGCCGCACCCCGGCATTCCGCCCGATCCAGCCAGGGTGATCGGTCGAGACGAGTCGGGGAGAGCACTCAGTTCTGGGCAGCACCCTGCCGCAGCGCGTTCGGGCGTGTGAGGATCGGTGTCCAGGCCGACGGATGGGCGGAGGTAGTGGCGATCAGCACGGACCCGACCACCGCGCGCTCCGTCCCCGAGTCGGCGTACGGGTTCGGACCGCCGGTGGCACCCGAGCCCCGCCGGCTCTACCGCCGCCCGGATGGGCGCCTGGGCGCCGGGGTGGCGAGCGGACTGGCGGAGCATCTGGGTCTGTCCCCACTGCTACTGCGGGCGGCATTCGCGCTGCTGGTTGCTGCCGGCGGAGCCGGGGTCCTGCTGTACGCCGCGTTCTGGGCCGTGGTTCCGCAGCGACCGCTCGACCCCGCAGCGACCCGGACCGCCGGCTCTTCGAGCACCAGCGGCGGCGACCCCGGCCAGCTGGTCGCGCTGGCAGCGCTGGCGCTGGGGGCGGTGCTGCTGGCCGGCGTGTTCGGCCCCAGTGCGGCCAACGTCGTCGTCTGGCCGGTGGTGGTCGGCGGGGTCGGGGTCGCCCTGCTATGGCGGCAGGCCGATGTGGCGCAGCGCGGGCGCTGGCTCGCCGTACCCGGGCGGGTGGACTGGCGGGCGCTGCCGGCCGCGGCCGGAGGCGGTCGCGGCGCCGTCGTGCGCATCGTGGCCGGACTGGGACTGGTAGTAGCCGGGATGGCCGGCTTTCTCGCCGCGAACAACGAGCTGCGGCAGGCACAGGACGGGCTGCTCGCGATCGTCGTCGTGGTGACCGGGTTGGCGTTGGTCTCCGGGCCGTGGTGGATCCGGCTTGTCGGCGAACTGCGGGCTGAGCGTCGGGCCCGCATCCGCGAGCAGGAGCGCGCCGAGATTGCGGCCCATGTGCACGACTCGGTGCTGCAGACGCTGGCGTTGATTCAGAAGGGCGCGCAGGATCCGCGCGAGGTGGCCAGGCTCGCCCGCCGACAGGAGCGGGAGCTGCGGGCGTGGCTCTACCGCCCGCTGGCCGCCGGCGGCCAAAGCGGCGCGGTGGGCGGCGCGGACGGCGCAGCCTCCAGGGAGGTCGGCGGACCGGCTAACTAACGGCCTCGGCGGTGCGTCCGGCAGCCCGTCCGCGCGCCTCGGCGGCGCACTGGAGGCGGTTGCCGCTGACGTCGAGGAGCAATACGGCACCCCGATCGAGGTGGTTCTGGTCGGCGACTGCCCGTTGGACGAGCGGCTGACCAGCGCAGTTCAGGCAGCCCGGGAGGCGATGGTGAACGCGGTCAAGCACTCCGTGGCCGATTCCATCGCCGTGTACGCCGAAGCCGAGCTGGACCAGGTCACCGTCTTCGTCCGTGATCGGGGCAGCGGCTTCCTTCCCGCCTCGGTGGCCGCTGACCGGGCCGGCATTCGGGAGTCGGTGGTGGGTCGGATGGAGCGCCACGGCGGGACGGCGGTGATCCACAGCTCTCCGGGCAACGGCACCGAGATCGAGCTGAGCCTGCCGCTGCACCCGACCGGGAGCGCCCGGTGACAGCGACCCGGCCCCGGATTGTGCTGGTCGACGACCACCGGCTCTTCCGCTCGGGCGTGCGGGCCGAACTCGGCCACAGCGTGGAGGTCGTCGGGGAGGCCGCCGACGTGGAGTCGGCCGTGGCGGTGGTCCAGGCCAGCAGGCCCGACGTCGTCCTGCTCGACGTCCACCTGCCCGGCGGTGGCGGTCAGGCGGTGCTGGCCGCGGTGGCAGCGAGCTGTCCCGACGTCCGGTTTCTCGCCCTCAGCGTGTCCGACGCCGCCGAGGACGTGATCAGTGTCATCCGCGCGGGCGCGCGCGGCTACGTCACCAAGACCATCAGCGGCCCCGACCTGGCGGCCGCGATCCGGCGGGTAGCCGATGGGGACGCCGTCTTCTCGCCGCGGCTCGCGGGGTTCGTGCTGGACGCCTTCGCCGGGGCGGCGACGCCGGTCGGGATGACCGTGGACCCCGAGCTGGACGCCCTGACGCCACGAGAGCGGGAGGTGCTGCGGCTGATCGCCCGCGGCTACACCTACCGGGAGATAGGCCGCCAGCTGTTCATCTCGGTCAAGACCGTGGAGACCCACGTCTCCGCGGTGCTGCGCAAGCTGCAGCTGTCCAACCGCCACCAGCTCACGCGCTGAGCCAGCGACCGGCGGCTGATCTGACCGGCGGGCTCTACCCACGACCGCCCACCGCTCAAGCCCTCGGGGACCGAGTCGATGTCTGAGGTGGAGTCGTCGAACCGGTCGGCGGCTGACCAGCGGATCGGACATGAGGGCACCCACACCGGCGACCGAGCCGCGCGCGCAGCCTTTGGCCGGGTCGGTTCGCGCCGTGCGCACGACGGTGGGGCGGCTGCTCACAGCAGGATTCGTACTGGCGGTCATCGCGCTGTTGACGGTCGGTGGCAGCTCCTACCTGCAGATCGGCAGCCTGGTCCCGGACCGGGCGCCGGTGGAGCGCACCCATCAGGTGCTCAACCACATCGACGGACTGCTAAGCACGTTCACGGACGCCGAGACCGGTCAGCGCGGCTACGTCATTACCGGCGAAGACGACTACCTGGCGCCTTACCCGCAGTCGTTGGCCGCGATCGCAGACAACCTCGCCGCCCTGAGCGACCTCACCGCGGACAACCCGCGCCAGCAGGCCACTTTCGCGTAGCTGCAGGCACCGGTGCATGACAAGCTGGCCGAGCTGGCCGAAACCATCACGCTGCGCCGTACCCAGGGGTTCGCCGCCGCCCCGTCCGTCGTGCTGACCAACCGCGGAGCGGGCAGCATGGCGACCATCCGCGAGCCGCTCGACGACATGCGCAGCGAAGAGAACCGACTGCTCGCCAAGCGCGCGCGGGCCAGCGCCGCCGGTGCCGCCCACACCCAGCAAGGGATCCTGTGGGGGTCGCTGCTCGCAGCGCTGCTCGTCGGGGGCGCCGCCCTGGTGGTAGCCCGGGCCATCACCGGGCCGGTCAGGCAGGTCGCGGCCGCCCGACGCATCGTCGCCGGGGACATGAGCATCCCGGCGCCCGTCTGCGGGCCAGCGGAGCTGGCGGAGATGGCGACCGCCGTCAACGCGGCCGTCGACGTGGTCGTCCAGGCCCCGTGATGACGCGCTCGCCGCCACCATGGCGAAGTCGGCGTTTCTGGCGACCATGAGCCATGAGATCCGGACTCCGATGAACGCAGTGATCGGGATGACGGGCCTGCTGCTGGACACCGAGCTCGA
>JADGOU010000370.1 GCA_017882835.1 Frankiaceae bacterium
CTGCCTTCCCGGTACTCCAGGATCCCGGCCTGCACGTAGAGCGCCTCGGCTGAGATCCGCAACGCCTTGGCGATCTGCTGCAGGATCTGGGCACTGGGCTTGCGCAGCCCCCGCTCGATCTGGCTCAGGTAGGGGTTGGAGACCCCGGCGAGCCGGGCCAGCTGACGCAGCGAGATCTGCGAGCTGCGACGCTGCTCGCGGATGTAGTCACCGAGGTTGCGCACCAACGGCTGAGTGATCCCCGCCATGCCTCTGATCGCCACCTCACTGTGGGCCGACTCGGCTGTCGGTCCGATCCCCCCATTCTGACTCACCGAGCGACAAAGCTGAGCGCCGACCGAGACAAAGATATGGCGCGGCGACGGGTTGGCGGATGATGGTCCTCACCTTCTCCGCGGCGGCGCAGCGCGGGCGGCTTCACTCGAGCGGGCACCACCCACGGTGAGCGCGTGACCCTACGGTGGCTGTTTGCCGACCAGCTCGGCGGCCCGCCGTAACGGCAGCGCCCCGAGCGCGGTCAGCCGGCCGCGCTGCCGCCGGTGAGCAGGTCCTCCACCCGCGCCTCGCCGTCCCGGTAGCGGCGGGCCACCTCGGCGCTGCACGCGTCCATGACCTCCTGCACGGCCCGGCGCCAGCGGGACACGGAGACCTCTTCCGCCTCCAGGGTGGCAATCATGGTCGCCAGCTCGTCGTCGGTGTGCTCCTCCAACTGCGACAAGCTGGCGTCCGCGGCGAGTTTGTCGGCGTACCTGTTGTGGGCGGCCACCAGGGACGGCTCGACCGCGGTGTAGCGGCCGAGCCCGTGCACCGGGAGCCGACCCTCGCCGGCGAGAACCGTGGGCAGATGATCGACGATGTTGTCGATGTCCCCGGTACGACGGCGCTGCTCCGCTCGCAGGATGTCGATGCGGCCGTGAATGAGCCGGCGGGTGTAGGACAGGTCCGTCTCCTCCTGCTCCGCCTCACGGCGCAAGGACCGGACGTCCCCCAGCGGCCGACGCTCCAGGCCCGCGAGGTAGTCGGCAGCGAGCACCCGGTCCAGCCGCCGGACGCCGCCCGGCTTGATCTTCATGCCGGCCACCGTCCCTCTCGGTGCGCAGCGGGCCCTGAGTTGGTCCCTCGGGGCGGCGCGAAATCCTGGATGACCATGGCTCATGGTGACACGCGCCCAGCCGGAGCGCAGGTCGCCGACATGGCCTTGTCTTGGCGCTCAACCCCGCCGTCGGACTGGTCGATGCTCACAAGCCGACCAGTTCAGGCGGTCGACGCCGGACGGAGGCGACTGTGTCAGCTGGCGACCTCGTGGCGACCGGGATGGTAGAGGTCTTGGAGCAGCTCGCCACGGACGCGGCCACCGGCTGCCTGCATGTGGCCGGTCCGGACGGCACCGAGGCCCTGGTGTACCTGCGGACCGGCGAGGTCTACGCGATGACGGTGCCCGGTCGCCGTCCGCAGCTGGGCGCGCGGCTGGTCTCCGCCGGCGCGCTGGCCCCCGACTCGCTGTACGAGGCCGTCCAGGCCCAGCACACGGAGCTGCAGGGGTGGCGACTGAGCGAGCTGCTGGTGCACCTGGGGTACGTCGACCAGGACGTCGTCGAGGCCTTTGTCGTCGAGCAGCTGCACGACTGCTGCACCGATCTGCTGGACTGGACGCCGGGCAGCTGGCGGTTCCGCGCAGGCGAGCGGACCCGTGACGACGTCGCGCCGGCGACCTCGGTCGCCGACCTGCTGGCCCGGGTCGTCGAGCGCCAGCTCGCCTGGGAGCAGATGGCAGCCACGGTGCCGGACGCCCAAGCGGTGCCCACGCTGTCGACCGGCGCGGTACCCAACCCCGAGCTGACCCTGGAGCCCGAGTCCTTTGCGCTGCTGTGCCACGTCGACGGCCGGCGCACGGTCGCGGAGCTCGGTCGGGAATGCGGCTTCACCGACCTGGAGGCCGCCCGAGTCGTGCACGCGTTGGTGGAATCCGGACTGCTGACGGTGGCGGCAACGTCGGTGGACGACTATGCCGTTGCTCGCAACGCCGTGCCGACCGACGCGTGGGAGCCGTCGGCGTGGGAGCCATCGGCGTGGGAGCCATCCGCGTGGGATCCGGCAGCGTGGGATCCGGCAGATGCGACCCCTACGACCGGGATGGAGGAGTCGCTGGCCCGGGTGTCGCAGTCCCTGGAGGAGATGATCGCCGCACCGGCCGCAGTGGAGACAGACGCGGTTGAGCCCGACGACGCTGGGATCTCGACTTCCGCGGGTACGGCGGCGCTGCCCGCCGGCTGGCTCGACGGGGAGCTGGGTGACGAGCAGGCCATCGAGGTGATGCGCCAGGAGCGCAGCCGGGCGATGGCTGCTGCGGAGCTGGCGTCAGCGCATGCTGCGGAGCTGGCGTCAGCGCACGCTGCGGAGCTGGCGTCAGCGCACGCCGCGGAATTGGCGTCAGCGCACGCCGCGGAATTGGCCGAGCAGGAGGCGCGGCAGGCCGCGGATGAGGCGACCGAGCGGCTCGCGGCCGAGCAGGCAGTCGCCGAGCGGGCAGCGGCCGATGCGGCCGCCGCGGCTCAGCGCGCTTCCGCAAACGAGCGCGCCGCGGCTGAGACGGAAGCCTGGACCGAGTACGTCCGGATGGAACAGGAGTACGCGGCGCAGCAGGCTGCAGCCGCCGCCGGCCAGGAAGCTGAGCAGCACGCAGCAACCGAGGCGTCACACCAGGCCGCGGAAGCCGCCCGGCTGGCGGAGGATGCCACCCGCCGCGAGGCCGAGGAGCAGGCCAGGCGCGTGGCAGCGGAGGCGTCCCGCGCGGAGGCCGAACAAGACGCCCGTCGCCAAGCCGAGCAGGCCGGCCGGGCGGATGCCGAGGAGCAGGCCGGGCGCGCCGCCGAGGAACGAGCCCGGCGCAACGCCGAGGAGGCCGCCCGCCGCGAGGCCGGCGAACAGGCTCGGCGCGAGGCAGCAGCCATGCTCAACGAGATCACCCAGTACACGCCAACGCCCCGTGCGAAAGCCGCACCGTCCGACGATCGAACCGCCGACCGACCTGCGTCCAACGACGACCGGGAGTCGCCCGTCGTACCGCCGGCGCGGCCGCCTGCCGTGCCTCAGCCGGCGTACCGGGCTGGGCGATCCGGCGGGGAGCGAGAAGAGACCGATACCGCGTCAATGCTGCGTGAGCTGTCCTCCCTTGGCCAGGAGGACCGGCCGCGGCCGGCGACGCCTCCCCCGGCGCCTCGGCCGGCTCCGCGGCCGGCCCAGCTGGACAGGTCAGGAAAGCGACGCAAGGGGATGTTCGGCCGCTGATCCCGCCGAAAAGCGGCACTGCTAACTGGCGACTGGCTCAGCCCTCGTGACGCCGCAGCCGAGCCAGGACCACCGAAGGCCCCTCCTGCGCCTCGGCCAACGGTATGGGCTCGGGGAGCTCGTCCGCGTCGCCAGCAGCCGACCGCACCTCGCCGGCGG
>JADGOU010000371.1 GCA_017882835.1 Frankiaceae bacterium
GCCTGATGCCTTGGTGGGAATGGACCAGCAGGGCCTGATCCGGTTTGTCAATCGCCAGACCGAGTCGCTGTTCGGAATTGAACGCGACCAGCTGATCGGCCGGCCCATCGAGACGCTGGTGCCAGAGAATCTCGGCCAGATCTATGCCGAGCTCCGGGACAGCTACTTCGCAGACCCCAAGACCCGGTCCCTTGGCCTCGGCATGGAGATGACCGGAAGGCAACGGGATGGCACCGAGTTTCCGATCAACGTCAGCTTGTCCAGCATCGACACCGGGGACGTCCTGGTGGTGATCACCGCGGTGCGCGACGTGATCCAACGAACGAAGGCAGTCCAGGCCGCCCAGCACATGAGGGCGATGGTCGAGTACTCGGACGATGCCATCATCGGCCTCACCCTCGACGGCCGGATCTCGAGCTGGAACCCGGCCGCCGAGAGGATGTACGGATTCTCGAGCAAGGAGATCATCGGCAGGTCCGGCAGCATCCTGGCTCCCGAAGACCGAGCCGGCGAGATGAACGCCGTACTGGCCAGGGTCAAGGAGGGCCAGGCTGTCGAGCACTTTGAGACCACGCTTGCCCGAAAGGACGGAACTGCGGTCCCGGTCTCGATCACCATCGCGCCGATCCGGGACGAGGACGGCGCAGTCGTCGGCATGGCTGGTGTCCACCGTGACGTGACTGAGCAAAGGCGAGCGTTCGAGGCCGCCCAGCGGATGGCTGCCATCGTCGAGGGTTCGCACGATGCGATCATCAGCGGCTCGCTCGACGGCCTCATCACGAGCTGGAACGCGGCGGCCGAGCGGATGTACGGCTACTCCAGCGCGGAGGTCATCGGAAAACCTGCTGAGTTCCTGACTCCGAAGGATCGCGCAGGCGAGATCAAGGCCGTTCTGGAACAGATCGTGGCCGGCCAGCATGTCGAGCACCTCGAGACCGAGCGTGTTCGAAGGGACGGAGCGGTGTTCCCGGTCTCGCTCACCGTCTCCCCGATCCGCGACGCTGACGGCGCGGTTGTCGGCACCTCCGTGATCCACCGCGACCTGACCGAACAGAAGGGAGCGTTGGCGACCGCCCAGCACATGGCGGCGATCGTCGAGTACTCCGACGATGCCATCATCGGCAGCACCCTCGAGGGCATCATCACCACCTGGAACCCGGCGGCCGAGCGGATGTACGGCTACTCCAACGAGCAGATCGCCGGCAGTTCGGTCGACCTGCTCAGCCCCGACGATCGAGCCGGCGAGATCCGAACCATCCTGGCCAAGATCCGCCGAGGTCGGCCTGTTGAGAACTTTGAGACCATCTGTGTCCGAAAGGACAGGACGACGTTTCCGGTCAAGCTCACGGTCGCACCGATCCTCGACGAGGGCGGCGCGGTCGTGGGCGCATCGGCGATCGCCCGCGACGTGTACGCGATCGCCCGTGACGTGACCGAACAGAAGTAGGTGCCGGCGGCTGTTCTTCGTGGTCACGGCAATGACGGGTGGTGGCCGCCAAGAGGCGCCGCCGAGGACCACCACTTCACCACAATCCGTCCCCCGCAGTCGTTCGACCCCGTGATCCCGGGCGCCTGAGAGGGCGGCCAAGGCCGGCGCACCAAGCGTGGTGCCGGCGTGTCGGCGAAGCTCGTGCCGCGGCGCGCCTGTAGCGCATCAGGTGACCCTGCTCGGCGCTGCTGGGCCGCTTCGCCGATACCCTCGACCCTGGTCCCTACTGTGGGGGACCGCTAGCCCAGGTCGGCAGGAGGACCAATGCGCATTTCCGTGATCGGCTGCGGCTACCTTGGCGCGGTGCATGCCGCCGCCATGACCCAGCTGGGGCACGACGTCGTGGGTGTGGACATCGACGAGGCCAAGGTCGAGGCGCTGGCCGCGGGTCGCGCGCCCTTCTACGAGCCGGGACTCAGCGATCTGCTCACCGGGGCCCTCACGACGGGGCGACTACGCTTCACGACCGACCTCGCCGAGATCGCGGGCGCCCGGGTCCACTTCGTATGCGTGGGCACGCCGCAGAAGCGCGGGGAGTTCGCCGCGGACCTCAAGTACGTGGACGCTGCCTTCGCCGCGGTGCTTCCACACCTGTCCGACGGCGACCTTCTCGTCGGCAAGTCAACGGTGCCGGTCGGCACGGCCGAGCGCCTCGCGGTTGACCTCACGGGCTCAGGCGCAACCCTGGTCTGGAACCCGGAGTTTCTACGCGAGGGGCTCGCGGTCCAGGACACGCTGCATCCCAACCGCCTGGTCTACGGCGTTCCCGCGGGCATGCCGGGCGAGAACGCAACGGCAGTCCTCAACGAGGTCTACGCAGCCCCGCTGGCCGACGGCGTGCCACTGGTGGTGACCGACTACGCGACCGCTGAGCTCGTCAAGGTCGCAGCCAACTCATTCCTGGCCACCAAGATCTCCTTCATCAACGCGATGGCCGAGCTGTGCGAGGCGACCGGCGCCGACGTTACAGGGCTCGCAGAAGCCATCGGGTACGACGAGCGCATCGGACGCAAGTTCCTGAACGCCGGCCTCGGCTTCGGCGGCGGCTGCCTGCCCAAGGACATCCGCGCCTTCATGGCACGCGCGGGCGAGCTTGGCGTCGACCAGGCGCTGTCGTTTCTGCGCGAGGTGGACTCGATCAACATGCGCCGCCGGGTGCGGATGGTCGACCTTGCGCGTGAGGTCTGCAACGGCTCGATCGTCGGGCGCCGCATCGCCGTGCTGGGCGCCGCGTTCAAGCCCAACAGCGACGACGTGCGAGACTCCCCGGCACTGTCGGTCGCCGCGCAGATGCAGCTGCAGGGCGCCCACGTCGTGGTCACCGACCCGCAGGCGATCGACAACGCGCGCCTCAAATGGCCAGACCTCACCTTCGCGGAGACCGCGCAGGACGCCGCCACCGGTGCGGACGTCGTGCTGCTCGCCACCGAGTGGGAGCAGTACCGCGAGCTCGACCCCGTGCAGCTTGCCACGGTGGTCCGCGAGAAGCGGATCCTCGACGGACGAAACGTGCTCGATCCGGAGGCGTGGCGCGCCGCAGGCTGGACGTATCGCGCGCTCGGGCGCCGCTAGCGGGGCAGTCTTCGGGCGCAGTCGAAGTCATCCTTCGCAAGCTCCTTGGGTGCCTGCAACGCCTGCTGCTCGTCGGCGATGTCCATTGGGCGCAGAAGCACCGAAGGATCCGCGTTGGTCTGGTTGTCCACTCTGCCAGCTTCCTGTTGCAGGCTGCGCGAGCTGCCTGTTGCAGGCTGCGCGAGCTGCCTGTTGCAGGCTGCGCCGCCTGCCTGTTGGTGTGCAGGCTATCGAGGAGTCAGAACACCGTCGCGAAGATGCCCCAGCCGGCACCGATCCTTGTCCCGCCCCCGGCGAACCCACCGGCGCCGTTGCCCCGATACAGATACAGGTCCCCGTTGCTGCTGACTCCCAGGATGTCCGCCTTGCCGTCACCGGTGAAG
>JADGOU010000050.1 GCA_017882835.1 Frankiaceae bacterium
CGCTCGGGGCAACCAGCTTCACCCGGCTACGACACAGTCAAGTCCTGCCCATCGGCAGTTTCACCGGCTCGCCCAAGGAAGCGCTCGACTGCGCCCACGGCTTCCACTTGGCCGGCCCGACGCTCTGATCTGACGAGCCGACGGCGCGCCTCACCCATCCCCTGCCTATCCCCCCACGCAATTTCGGCCCCGACCCCCGACCACTTGTGACCGCGCTGGTCAACACCTCGGTGCTGATCGACTACTTGCGCGGCCGGGCTGCTGACGAGCTTGTCGAGCAGGAGCGTGCGGCCGCACCATTGCAGGCCAGCCAGATCACCCGCTGGGAAATACTTGCTGGGAGGCGGACAGCCGAAGAGGACGGAACCCGCTCGTTGTTGTTGCCCCCTCGGCTGGCATCCGGTCGACGTAGCGGTGGCCGAGGAGGCGGGCGCTCTGGGTCGTCGGTGGCTTGCCAGTCATCACCCGATCTACAGCGCTGACCTCGCCGCCACCACCATCCTCAACAGCTCGCGGCTGCTGACGAGCAACGTGCGGCACTTCCCTATGTTCCGAACCTACGCACGCCGTACTGACACAGCCAACCGACCCCCATGTCGCGGCACCGTGCTGGCCGCCCCCTCGGGCAGGTGGCCGCTGGACGTCGCCGCAAGCAGTCCTGGGTCTGCGTCAGCTCTCCTGGACCGGGCGAACACCTTGACCAACGAACCGCTGACCAACGAACCGCTGACCAACGAACCGCAGCAGGAAGTGCCGGGTGCAGGAGTTGCAGGCGAACCGGCCCGGCTCGTCGCCGTCCGGCTCGATGTCCTCCTCGCCGCAGTACGGGCAGTAGAAGGGAACCGCCCGCCCGGTCGGCACCGTCACGTCGGCACCGTCACGTAAGCTGGTTCTCGGACGCCCGGGCTACCCAGGTGGCGAAGGTCTCGGCCTCCGCCCGGTCGGCGGTGTAGCGGCGCAGCACCCGCTCGACGTAGTCGGGCAGTTCGTCCGCGGTCACCTTGAGCCCGCGCAGCTTGCGCCCGAGGCCGGCGTCGACGCCATAGTGGCCGCCGAGGTGCACCTGGAAGCCCTCGACCTGCTGGCCGCCGCGGTCGCGCACGATCGAGCCCTTCAGCCCGATGTCAGCAAGCTGGAATCGCGCGCAGGCGTTCGGGCAGCCGTTGAGGTTGATGCCGATCGGCTCGGTGAACTCCGGCAACCGCTGCTCGAGCTCGCGGTAGAGCCAGTCGGCGCGGCCCTTGGTCTCCACGATCGCCAGCTTGCAGAACTCGATGCCGGTGCAGGCCATCGTCCCGCGGCGGAAGACGCTGGGCCGCACCCGCAGGTCGGCAGCCTCCAGCCCGTCGACCAGCGGCTTCACTCGGTCCTCACCTACGTCGAGGATGACCAGCTTCTGCTCAGCGGTGGCCCGCACCCGGGCGCTGCCGTGGCTCTCGGCCAGGTCGGCCACACCTCGGAGCTGAGTGCCCGACGTCCGGCCGGCCCGAGCGGCGAAGCCGACGTAGTACCGGCCGTCGACCTGGCGGTGCACGCCGACGTGGTCCCGGTTGCCCGACCGTGGCGGGTCGGGCGCCGGACCGTCCGACAGGGCAGACTTCAGGTACTCCTTCTCCAGCACCTCGCGGAAACGCTGCGGCCCCCAGTCGGCAACCAGGAACTTGAGCCGAGCGCGGTTGCGCGAGCGCCGGTAGCCATAGTCCCGAAAGACGCTGGTGACGCCGGCCCAAACCGCCGGCACCCGCGTCGGCTCCACGAAGGCGCCTAGCCGCACCGCGAGCTTGGGGTTGGTGGACAGCCCGCCGCCGACCCAGAGGTCGAAGCCCGGTACGCCGTCCGGGCCGAGCACCCCGACGAAGGACACGTCGTTGATCTCGTGGGCCGTGCACTGGTTGGCGCAACCGGACATCGCCGTCTTGAATTTGCGCGGCAGGTTGGAGAACGCCGGGTCGCCGACGTAGCGATGCTCGGTGGCGAGCAGCGGCGCGGTGGCGTCGAGCACCTCGGCGGCGTCGATGCCGGCCAGCGGGCAGCCGAGCATGTTGCGTGGGGTGTCGCCGCAGGCCTCGGTGGTGGACAGCCCGACCGCCTCCAGCGCCGTCCAGATCGCTGGCACGTCCTCGATCCGGATCCAGTGCAGCTGGACGTTCTGCCGGTCGGTGACGTCCGCGACGTCGCGGCCGTAGCGAGTGGCGATGTCGGCGATGACCCGCAGCTGTGCGGTGGACAGCTGACCACCGGGAATGCGCACCCGGAGCATGAAGAATTCGTCTTCCAACTCTTCGGGCTCGAGCACCGCGGTGCGCCCGCCGTCGATGCCGGCGCGCCGCTGCGTGTAGAGCCCCCACCACCGGAACCGCCCGCGCAGGTCGGCGGGGTCGATCGAGTCGAAGCCGCGACGGGAGTAGATGTCGAGGATGCGCGCCCGGACGGCGAGGCCGTCGTCGTCCCGCTTCATCCGCTCGTTGGCGTTCAACGGCTCGCGGTGACCCAGGGCCCACTGGCCCTGCCCGGTCGAAGGCATGAGAAGTCCTGTCAGCTCGGGATTCTGGTACGGCGACGCGCGCGGCGGGGACTACGGCCCAGCGACTCAACAGCGGAGCGCCGAATGGTCAGCGGGCGGACGGACAACCCGCGCTGATGACGCGCTGCAGGTCGACGTGGCGTCGCTGCACGAGCAGCGGGCGCACCAGCACGGACCCGGTCATGGTGGACAAGCATGACAGACTCGATGACTGTGCGCCCAACCGCTCGGCCGCAAACCGCGACTGTCGCCGGGCCCTCATCGGCTCCGGAACAGCTGAGGGCCGTCGCAATGACCGCCGGTCGCGACCTCGACAGCGCGACGCCGCCGGAGATCCTCGGCTGGGCGCTGGACCGCTGGCATCCCCGGCTGGCCATCGCCTCGTCGATGGCGGATGCCGTGCTGGTGCACATGACATCGCGGCTTCGCCCCGACGTACCGGTGGTCTTTCTCGACACCGGCTACCACTTCGCCGAGACGATCGGCACTCGGGATGCGGTCGCGGCGATCTACCCGGTCGAGGTCATCACCATCACCCCGGCATTGACCGTGGCCGAGCAGGACGCCGAGCTCGGTCCCCGGCTGCACGAACGAGACCCGGACCGCTGCTGCGTGCTGCGCAAAGTCGAGCCGCTGGAGCGGGCATTGGCGCCGTACGTCGCCTGGGCGTCGGGCATCCGCCGGGACGAGGCGGCGACCCGGCGCGACGTCCGGGTGGTGGACTGGGATGCCAAGCGGGGCAAGGTGAAGGTGAACCCGCTGGCAGCCTGGACCGCCGCCGACGTCGAGGACTACATCGCCGAGCACGGCGTGCTGGTCAACCCGCTGCTGTCCGCCGGCTATGGCTCCATCGGCTGCGCGCCGTGCACCCACGCGGTAGCCCCAGGCTCCGACCCGCGCAGCGGCCGGTGGGCCGGCGCGGCCAAGATCGAGTGCGGTCTGCACCTGTGACGCGACCAGTGACTGCAGCGGCGCGCGGTGGGATGCCGCCCCGGATTCGACAGCGGTACGGCGGTGTGTCAGCCTTCGCAACCATGACTCCGACCGTGGCCTTGGTCGCCCGGCTGCATGTCGACCTGCAGCGGGTATCCAGCGCGGTCTGTCTACCGACCATCTCGGTTCGGTAGCCCCGCGGCGTACCGCGCCGCCAGCCTGACCCTCGCGTCCACCGCCGGCGCACGTTGTCGTGCGCCCACACCGGTGGCCGTCGTCGGGCGGTTGGCGCTTCCGACTTCGCCGTTGTGTCCCCGTACGCGCCGACGAGAGGTCCCTCGTGCCCGCGCTCGACCAGCGCCCCGTGCCTGCCCGGACATCCCCGGTTGACGGTCCCCCAATCGACAGTCCCCCGGTCAACACGGTGCCGGCCACCGGCGCCACTATCTGGCTGACCGGCCTGCCCAGCGCTGGCAAGTCCACCATCGCGCTGGCTGCGGCCGGCCGCCTGCGCGCCGCCGGCCGGCGGGTGGAGGTGCTCGACGGCGACACCGTCCGCACCCACCTCTGCGCTGACCTCGGCTTCAGCCGCGCCGACCGGGACGAGAACGTCCGCCGGATCGGCCACGTCGCCCACCTGCTGGCCCGCAACGGCGTCCTGGTGCTGGTCGCGGTCGTGTCGCCGTACGCCGGGGCGCGGGCGGCCGTGCGCGCCGAGCACTCCAGCAGCGGGACGCCATTCGTGGAGGTGCACGTGACCACGCCGACCGAGGTCTGCGGCGACCGCGACGTCAAGGGTCTCTACGCCCGGCAGCGCGCCGGCGAGCTGCGCGGCCTGACCGGGGTGGACGACCCGTACGAGGCGCCGGCGGCGCCGGAACTGCGGCTGCCCGCGCACCAGCAGACCGCGGCGGCGTCGGTGGCAGCCCTGCACGCGGCGTTGGACGGATGGGGGCTGGCGTGACTGGGCTGCTCACCGCCGTCGAGCCGGTCCCCGCCGAAGCGCTGTCTGGGCGGCGGCTGTCGCACCTCGACGTGCTGGAGTCCGAGGCGGTGCACGTCATCCGGGAGGTCGTCGCCGAGTCGGCCCGACCGGTGCTGCTGTTTTCCGGCGGCAAGGACTCCGCCGTACTGCTGCACCTGGCGCGCAAGGCGTTCTGGCCGGCGCCGGTGCCGTTCCCGCTGCTGCACGTCGACACCGGCCACAACTTCCCCGAGGTGCTGGCCTTCCGCGACGCCTTGGTCGCCCGGCTGGGGCTGCGACTGGTGGTGGCCGCCGTGCAGGACTCCATCGACGCCGGTCGGGTCGTCGACCGCCCGGGTGCATCGCGAAACCCGCTGCAGACGGTGACGCTGCTCGACGCCATCGCCGCGAACGGCTACGACGCGGTCTTCGGCGGGGCCCGCCGGGACGAGGAGAAGGCGCGGGCCAAGGAGCGCGTCGTCAGCGTGCGGGACGAGTTCGGCCAGTGGGAGCCGCGCAACCAGCGGCCGGAATTGTGGAACCTCTACAACGCTCGGCACTCCCCCGGTGAGCACGTCCGGGTGTTTCCGATGTCCAACTGGACCGAGCTCGACGTCTGGCGCTACGTCGCCCGGGAGTCGTTGGAGCTCCCCGACATCTACTACGCGCACCGCCGGGAGGTGTTCGAGCGCGCCGAAATGCTGCTCTGCCCCGGCGAGGGGTCGCGGCCGCGGGCCGACGAGCCGGTGCGCGAGCTGACCGTCCGGTTCCGCACCGTGGGCGACATGTCCTGCACCGGCGCGGTCTCCTCGACCGCGCGGACGCCCGCAGAGGTGGCCATCGAGATCGCCGCCACCCGAATCACCGAACGCGGCGCCACCCGCGCCGACGACCGGGCCAGCGAGGCGGCGATGGAAGACCGCAAGCGGGAGGGCTACTTCTGATGGAGCTGCTGCGGATCGCCACCGCGGGTTCGGTCGATGACGGCAAGAGCACGCTGCTCGGCCGGCTGCTCTACGACTCCAAGTCGGTGCTGGCCGACACCCTCGCCGCGGTCGAGCGGACCAGCGCCGAACGCGGTGACGAGCGGACCAACCTCGCGCTGCTCACCGACGGCCTGCGGGCCGAACGCGAGCAGGGCATCACCATCGACGTCGCCTACCGCTACTTCTCCACCCCGGTGCGGTCGTTCATCCTGGCGGACACGCCCGGCCACGTGCAGTACACCCGAAACATGGTCACTGGTGCGTCGACAGCGGACGTCGCGATCGTGCTGGTGGACGCCCGGCGCGGCCTGACCGAGCAGAGCCGCCGGCACGCCTTCCTGGCCGCCCTGCTGCGGGTGCCGCACGTCGTGCTCTGCGTCAACAAGGTCGACCTGGTCGACTTCGACGCCGAGGTGTACGTGGGCATTGCCGCGGAGTTCGCCGCGGTCGCGAGCCGGCTGGGACTGCCCAAGGTGACGGCGATCCCGGTCAGCGCGCTGCACGGGGACAACGTTGTCCACCCCTCCGCCCGCACGCCCTGGTACGGCGGGCCGGCGCTGCTCGAACACCTGGAGAGCGTCACCGTCGCGGCCAACACCAACCCGGCCGACACCCGGCTGCCGGTGCAGTACGTGATCCGCCCGCAGTCCCCGGCGTATCCGGACTACCGCGGCTACGCCGGCTCGGTGGCTTCCGGCGTTCTGCGCGTCGGCGACCCGGTGACCGTGCTGCCCTCTGGGCTTCGCACGACGGTGCGCGCCATCGACACCTTCGACGGCCCGGTGGACGAGGCCGTCGCCCGGATGGCGGTGACCGTGCGTCTGGCCGACGACATCGACGTCGCCCGGGGCGACGTGCTGGTCGGCTCCGGCCGGTCGCCACGGGTGACCCAGGACCTGGCCGGCACCATCTGCTGGATGCAGTCCGCCCCGCTGCGGCCGGGCGCCCGGGTGCGGGTGAAGTCGACCACCCGGACCGTGCGGGCGGTGGTCCGCTCGCTGAACAGCCGGATCGACGTCCGCTCGTTCACCGAGGCCGACGCCACCGAGCTGGGGCTCAATGACATCGGCCGTATCAGCCTGCGAACGGCCGCTCCGGTGGTCGTGGACGACTACGCCGACAACCGGGTGACCGGCGGCTTCCTGCTGATCGACGACGCCACCGGCACCACCGCCGGTGCCGGCATGGTGGCGAGAGCGTCATGATCGACAACCACGCCCGGAACGGACGCCGGTCCGGTGCCGCGGCGCGCACCATCGCCGCGATCGTCGCCACCGCCGTACTGGCCCTGGTCGCTGGTTGCACCAGCTCCCCAGCCGGGTCGGCGGCGGTCGCGGACATCGGCGCGGCAACAACGCTGCGGCTGGGCTACTTCGCCAACGTCACCCACGCGACGCCGGTCGTCGGCGTTGCCCGCGGCACCTACGCCGCCCACCTCGGCGCCACCAGGCTCGAGACCCAGATCTTCAACGCCGGTCCGGCCGCCGTGGAGGCCCTGCTGGCCGGCAGTCTGGACGCCGCCTACGTCGGCCCCAACCCGGCGATCAACGCGTTCACCAGGACCAAGGGCGCCGCCGTACGCATCGTCGCTGGTGCCACCTCGGGCGGTGCCGCGCTGGTGGTCAAGCCGGGGATCAGCAGCGCCGAGCAGCTGCGCGGCAAGACCTTGGCGACGCCGCAGCTCGGCGGCACCCAGGACGTAGCGCTGCGCGCCTGGCTGGCCGAGCACGGGCTGCGCACCTCGCCGAGTGGCGGCGGTGACGTGACCGTCGCGCCGAACGACAACGCGACCACCCTGCAGCTCTTTGCCGACGGCAAGGTCGATGGCGGCTGGCTGCCGGAACCGTGGGCCTCCCGGCTCGTCGTCGAGGGCGGCGGGTCGGTGCTCGTCGACGAGCGCGACCTGTGGCCCAGCGGCCGGTTCGTCACCACCAACCTGCTGGTGTCGACGAAGTTCCTGCGGCAGCACCCGGCCACGGTGCGGGCACTGCTCGACGCCCAGGTGGAGACCAGCGGCTGGATCAACGCCAACCGCCCGGCGGCCCAGCAGGTGGTGCAGGACGAGCTGGTCCGGCTCACCGGCAAGGGACTGAAGCCGGCGGTGATGGAGCGGGCCTTCGCCGGTGTGGAGATCACCGACGACCCGGTGGCGAGCTCGCTGGACAGCTCGGCGAGACACGCGACCGACATCGGGCTGCTGCCCAAAACCGACCTGCACGGCATCTACGACCTGCGAGCGCTCACCGCGGCGCTGGCAGCGGCCGGTCGACCAGCTGTGAGCGCACCAGTGAGCGACGCCGGCCTGGGGAAGTGACGACGTGACCTTTCTCGATCTCGACGCGCCGGCCACCCCGGTCGTGGCGCCGGCCGCGGTCCGCCTCCGGCAGGTCTCAAAGCGGTACGGCGGACCAGCCGCGCCCACCGTCCTCGACGACGTCAGCCTGGACGTGGCGGCCGGCGAGTTTGTCTGCCTGCTCGGGGCGTCCGGCTGCGGCAAGTCCACGCTGCTGTCGCTGGTGGCCCGGCTGGAGCCGGTCACCGCCGGCTCCATCGACGTCGTCGGTGGCCGGGCGGCGCTGATGTTCCAGGAGTCGGCGCTGTTCCCCTGGCTGTCCGCCGGGCAGAACGTCGAGCTGGCGCTGCGGCTGCGCGGCGTACCCCGTCGGGAGCGCCGGGGCGAGGCGGACCGGCTGCTCGCGCTGGTGCGGCTGGAGGGAGTTGGCCGAGCCCGGGTGCACGAGCTCTCCGGCGGCATGCGTCAGCGGGTCGCGATAGCCCGCGCACTCGCTCAGGAGCGGCCGGTGTTGCTGATGGACGAGCCGTTCGGGGCGCTGGACGCGATCACGCGCGACGTGTTGCACGAGGAGCTGATCCGGCTCTGGCAGGAGGTCGGGCTGACCGTCGTCTTCGTCACCCACAACGTCCGGGAGGCGGTCCGGCTGGCCCAGCGGGTGGTCCTGCTCTCGTCCCGACCGGGCCGGGTCGCGCAGGAGTACGCCGTGTCAATCCCGCACCCGCGGCGGATCGAGGCACCCGAGGTTGCGGCGCTCGCCGTGACGATCACCGATCGCCTGCGCGAGGAGATCAGCCGCCATGCCGGCGACTGACCCGGTAGTCGCCGCGCGACCCGACCAGTCCCCCGACCTGCGCTCGCTGGAGGCGGGGCTCGACGCGCTCGGCCGGCGGTCGGCTCGGCGGCGGATCCCGGTGCTGCGCCGCTGTCTCCGGTCGGCGCTGCCACCGCTGGTCGGCGGCCTGTCCGTGCTCGCGGTCTGGCAGCTTGCCGTCTGGGCGCAGCTGAAGCCGGCGTACGTGCTGCCCGCACCCACCGACGTCGCCCGGACCCTCGCCGACCAGTGGCAGCAGGGACACATCACCGGGGCGGTCTGGACCAGCCTCCGTCGCGGCGTACTGGGGTTCGTGGTCTCGGTCGTCGTGGCCACGCCGCTCGGGCTGGCCGTCGCCCGGCTGCGCCCGCTGCGGGCGGCGCTCGCCCCGGTGCTGTCCGGCCTGCAGGGCCTGCCGTCGGTGGCCTGGGTGCCGGCGGCCATCATCTGGTTCGGCCTCAGCGACGCGGCCATCTACTTTGTCGTGCTGCTGGGCGCCGTACCGTCGATCACCAATGGGCTGATCGCCGGGCTCGACCAAGTGCCACCGCTGCACCGCCGGGTCGGCCAGGTGCTCGGCGCCCGCGGCCTGATCGCGGCCCGCTGGGTGCTGCTGCCGGCGGCACTGCCCAGCTACCTCGCCGGGCTCAAGCAGGGCTGGGCCTTCGCCTGGCGCTCGCTGATGGCGGCGGAGCTGATCACCTTCTCGCCGAAGCTGGGCCTCGGGCTGGGACAGCTGCTCGACACGGGTCGCCAGCTCTCCGACATGAGCCTGGTGGTCACCGCCATTCTCGTGATCTTCTTCGTCGGCATCGGAGTGGACCGGCTGGTCTTCGCGCCGATCGAGCGCCGGGTCCTGCGCCGCCGCGGGCTGCTCGCCGGCGCCTGACCACTGCCGGCGGTCAGCTACCTGACGGTTGCCGGGCCATCGGCCGCGACCTCCGCGATGCGCGTCTCCACCACGTCCAGCAGCCCGGGGTGGAACCCCAACGGCCCGGTAAGGGTCCATGGCAGCGACCCGTGCTGGGCCTCCGCCGCTCGCAACGCCGCCGGGATGTCGTACGCCGTGTGGTTGCCGGCGAACAGGAAATACGGATGCACCACGACCCGGTCGCAGCCGGCCGCGACCAGTTCGGCGTACCCCTGGGCGATCGTGGGCCGGGCGATCTCCAAAAACGCCGGCTGGACGGTGTGCCACCGACCGCGCTCCGCCAGCGCATCGGCGACCGCGAGCAGCGTTATGTTGGCTTCGTCCCGGCGGGAGCCGTGACCGATGACGAGCAGGCCGGTGCGCGTACCTTCCACCCGGTCAGACTCGCAGCCGGCGACCCATCGGGCGAACCCGCGACCCGACGACATGACCAGACGGAAGACGGCCGGACGGAAGACGGACGGAAAGGACGGGCGTGCGCAACCCCTATTCGCAGCTGCTCGCGATCAAGGGCACGCGCGGTTTCGTCTCCGCCGGCTTCGTCGGTCGGTTGCCAATGTCCATGATGGGGCTCGGGACTGTACTGCTGGTCCAGTCCAGCACGGGCTCGTACGGCGTCGCCGGCGCGGTGGCGGCCTGCCTTGCGATCGCGAGCTCGGCCGCCGCCCCACTGGTCGGTCGCTGGATCGACCGGCTGGGCCAAGCTCGCGTGTTGCTGCCCAGCCTGGCGGTGCACACCGTGGGGTTGCTGACTCTGCTGGCGGCGGCGCACTGGCGCACACCGCGATGGAGTCTGTTCGCCGCCGCGACCATCACGGGGATCGCGATTCCGCCCGTGTCGTCGTGCGTACGCGCCCGCTGGGCGCTGGTCGCGCCAGATACCGCCCGGCTGCAAGTGGCCTACGCGCTGGAGTCGGTGCTCGACGAGGTCATCTTCATCGTCGGGCCGGTGCTGGTGACGCTCCTCGCCACCGCGGCGTCCCCGGCAGTCGCGGTGGCCAGCACCCTGGCCTTCGTGGCGACGGGCGTGCTGACGTTCGCGGCGCAGCGCGGCACCGAGCCGGCTCCCAGCGCTCGTCCGGCGGCCGACCGAGTCGCGACGGCCGGACCGGCTGACGACAGCGGCAACCGAGCGGACCGTCGCCGCCGTTCGGCGATCGGAGTGCCCGGGGTTCGGGTGGTCGTGACGGCTTTCGTGGCCCTGGGCGCCGTCTTCGGCGCTCTGGGGGTGTCGATGGTGGCGTTCGCCGGCGAACAGGGAGCCCGGGGAGCTGCCGGGCCGCTGCTCGCGGTCCTGGCCGGGGCCAGCATGTGTGCCGGCGTGGTCTACGGCGCCCGGGGGTGGCGGGCGCCGCTGCATCGGCGCTTCGCCGTTGCTCTCGGCCTGCTGGCGGTTGGCGTCGTACCGCTTGCGATCGTCGACAGCGTGCCGCTCATGGCCGCCGCCGCCGTACTGGCCGGGCTGGCCGTCTCCCCTTCGCTGATCTCCGGTTACGGGTTGGTGGAGCGACTTTCGCCCAGCGGCGCACTGACCGAAGGCCTCACCTGGGTCTCCACGGCGGTCGGTCTCGGGATTGCGATCGGCTCCTCCGCCAGCGGTCAGTTGGTCGACCTGCGGGGCGCCGGTTGGGGCTTCGCCGTCTGCCTGGCTGGCGCCGCTGCTGCCGCCGTGGTGGGACTGTCGGGGCATCGGGTGCTGCGCAGCGCGGCCGACCCGAACCCGGTCCTGGTTCCGACGGCCGCACTCGAGGCGCGGGCGGGACGGGTCGGGACCGCCTCGGGCGGGTGACTCGACGCCATGGCCAACACCAGCCGGAACGGAGTGCGACCGTACTAAGAGGCGGTGAGGAAGGCATCGAGGAATACCTGACCACCAAGTGCGTCGCCGTCCAGACCTGATCGTCAATCGGGAGTGCACCGGCGGGAGTGAAGCCCCCGAAGACTGCTCCTACGGTCGTCGCAATTGGCGCACGAAAGTCCGCCCGTCCACCGCCTATGGCTTCTCGACTACAATAGCCTCGCTTGATGAAGTAATCAGAGCCGGTGCGGACGTGGGACCGGTCCGCTGGGCCTGAAGCAGTTCACGGGCCTGCCGTCCCACCGCTTTGGAGTAGGGGCGCCTTCGGTGGAGGCCAGGACGACCAGCTCGGGCCGAAAGACAACCTGCCGGTGCTCGTGAGTCTTGCGCGCGGAGACCTCCTCGATGAGCAACTCCGCCGCTGCATGGCCGAGCTGTGCGCGTGGTTGGCGGACGGATGTCAATGAGACAGCCGCCGCGGCCGCGAACTCGATGTCGTCATAGCCGACGATCGCCAGGTCCCCGGGCACTTCAAGGCGTTGTCGAGTCTCTTCTGCAGCAGACCCAGCGCGATCAGGTCGTTGGCGCAGAAGGCCCCCGGTCGGTCGAGTGGCCTTCGACATCATGGTGATCCGATGGCCCGCGTATCGTCCGGCTGCGACGTTGAGGCCGGTTGTCTCGATCAGCTTTGCGTCATCCCTCAGACCCTGGCGCCGGGTTGCCGCCCGGGCGCCTGACAAGCGGTCGGTCACCTGGCGGGTCGTGAGCGGGCCACCAACGAAAGCGATCCGCCGGTGTCCAAGCGCGATCAGGTGGGCCGCTGCGAGCTGGCCGCCGACGTCGTCTTCGACCGAAACGGAGCACTGCAGCTCGCCCGATTGTCGGTCGACGAACACGACGAGCGTGCCTTGGCGCCGGATCTCACTGATCTTCTTGTTCTTCTCCGATACCGGCGTCATCAAGATGCCGTACGACCGCTGCTCTCGGAGCAGACCGAGGTAGTGATCCTCGCGGACTTGGTCGCCGCCGCTGTTGCAAAGCACGACCGAGAGGCCTGCGTCGGCAGCACGGCTCTCGACGCGCCGAGGCCGTCCTCAAGCTACGAGCCCTACACAGCAACGGATACTGGGACGAGTACTGGCGCTACCACCTCAGCCAAGAAAAGCAGCGCATCCAATCCCTCTACGCCGCCGACGTCATCCCGCAAGCCGCATGACGTCACTCCAAACGAGCCGCACCCATTTCCTTTCGTGCCAGACAGGCCAGACATACATCGCGGATGGCCTCGCTCGGCGAAGAATCGTTAGGCGACCCACACGCTCACCGGTGGTCACCGGTTGCGAGGGCACGCAGGACGCCGACGGTGATAGCGCGTACGCGAGGTGACCTCGGCGACCGCGGCGCGACTGCGAATCGATGCCGTAGACGGGTGAAGACAGCGAGACCCGCCAGCTTCACCCGCCGTCGGCATCGTCTTGGGCGTTTCAGGGCGTCGAATCGATGCCGTAGGCGGGTGAAGGTGCCACCCCCTCAGCGAGGCAGCAGCACCAGGTCGTCGCGGTGCACGACCTCCCGCTCGTACCCCGGTCCCAGCGCCACCGCCAGCTCGCGAGTC
>JADGOU010000372.1 GCA_017882835.1 Frankiaceae bacterium
GTACTGCTCGGGTGGTGCTGTCCCGTACGACGAGTTCGGTGGGGAGCACGAGGTGACGGCCGCGGCTGGTGGGTCGAGTTTTGGCGCGGTCGATTGCGATAGTGAGTGCGGCGGCTGCGGCTCGGCCCTTGGCGTCGACGTCTTGACGCACGGTGGTGAGCGCGGGTCTGGTTCGTCGGCCGACGGGGTTGTCGTCGAAGCCGACGACGGACACGTCGTTTGGGACGTTCAGGCCGCCGTCTTGGATCGCGCGGATGACACCACGGGCGATGGCGTCGGAGAAGCAGAGGATGGCGGTTGGTCGATCGCCACGCTCGAGGACCGTCTGGGCCGCGGTGTAGCCGATGTCGTCGGGGTTGGCATGGCGCTGGCGCAGCACGGTGGGCTCGATTCCTGCCGCGCCGAGCGCATCGAACCAGCCGAGAAGTCGTTGCCGTTCGGTGTATGCGGTTGTTGCCTCTAGGGGATCGGTCAGGACCCCGAACTCGCCTCCATAGCCGACGGTCACGATCGCCACACGTCGATGTCCCAGGTCGACGATGTGTTGGGCGGCTGCTCGGGCGCCGAGCCGGTCGTCGATGTTGACGCTGGCGATGCCCGGCGCCGGGGCCTGATCCACGAACACCAGAGGCAGTCGCCGCCGCATCAGCCAGCCGACGGCGGTGGAGTCCGGGTTACAGGAGTAGACGATCGCGCCGTCGACGGCGACATCGCGAGCCGGCACGATGTCGCCCTGAGGTGCGGCCGACAGCAGGGTGAGAGCCAGCCCGGTCGGCGCGAGCTCGTCGGTGATTCCCGCCAGGAACGCCATCGCGACCTCATCGGTCAGTGCGTAGGTGAGGGTCTCGGATAGGAGCACGCCAACCGTGCCGGCGGTCCCGCTGGCCAAGGCTCGCGCCGTCGGGTCCGGTCCGGCGTAGCCGAGTTCGTCGGCGACCGCCAGAACCCGGTCCCGAAGCTTGGCGGACAGCTGATCGGGCCGGGAGAACGCATTGGAGACCGTCATCCGGCTCACCCCGACGTGGTCGGCGATGGTTTGCAGCGTGACTCGTCCCATGGTGCTGCTCAGCCTGCCTGCCTGCCCATACCTGAGGGCACCGGGGCGTGCCCGAGCGGTCGTGGCGGCGCTACGACGTCGGCCAGGTATCGCAGTCCGCTCGCGACCACCTTGCGCGTACGCGGGGCCACCGGGACCTTTTCGACGTGGGGCACAACGGGGGCGTCGGGCAGGGCGCTTCGCGCTTCTTGGGCCGCCTGAGTCAGTATTTGCCCGACTGGAAGCGAGTACATGTCAAACTCCATTTCTTGTAGGTGTCTCTTGTAGATGTTTCTATACCGATACAGTAACGTGTTTGTCTGTACCGGTCAAGAATTCTTCCCGGTCGGCCTGTGAGACTCGTTGCCCAGTCGCTAGGCTGTGGCGCCATGCGACCAGGGTGGCCAATGCCGCAATCACGGCACCGGCGAGCATGGCGGCCCTGGCGCCGCTCACGCCTACTGTTGGCCCGCCGTGGCCGAAGGCAAAGGCGACGGCCGGCAGCAGCGCCGCACCGAGTGCCGCGCCGATCTGGCGGCTGGTGTTGATGACGCCGCCGACCACGCCCTGATCATGTTCGCGCACCCCGCCGCTAGCGATGACCATGGTCCCGAACGCGGTCCCGGCCGTTCCGAAGCCGACCAGCATCACGGCCGCCATCACCGGGCTGTAGTGGCCACCTGCAGGCAGCTGGGTGAGCACGAGGAACCCTGCCGTGGCGGCGGCGCCGGAGAGCACGAGCATGCGCCCGATGCCGATCCGGGCACCGAGGCGGGCGCCGAACGCGCCCGCGGTGAACCCGATGACGCCCTGCGGGGCGATGGCCAGACCGGTCACCAGCGGTGAGTCTGCGAGGACCTGCTGGAAGTAGAGGGACAGCACGAGCATCTCCCCGGCGTTCCACAGGCCCAGAAGCAGGTTCAGGGTGCTGGCCGTGCGCAGGCTCGGCATCCGCATCAGCTCTGCAGGAACGAGCGGGTCGCGGTGACGGCGCTCGACGAGCACGAAGGCGGCAGCTGAGATCACGAAGAGTGCCAGGGCCGCCAGGATGGCAGGAGATGCCCAGCCCAGGACGTTGGCCTGCGAAACGGCGAAGACCAGGAAGGCTACCGCCGCGGTGATGAACACGGCGCCTCCAACGTCCAGCCCGCGGGTCACGGGTGGTCGGCGCGACTTGGCGAGCAGCTTCGGGGCGAGCAGCGCAGCCAGCAGCCCGACGGGCACGTTGACCAGGAAAACCGCCCGCCAGCTCGTGAATTGCACGAGTACGCCGCCGAGCACCTGGCCCGCGACGAAACCGACGCTCGCCGTGGCTCCGTACATCCCCAGGGCGCGGGTGCGCTGTCGGCCCTCGGCGAAGCCGGTGGTGATCAGTGAGAGTGCGGCCGGTGCCACCAGTGCCGCGCCGGCGCCCTGCACGGCACGCGAGACGACCAGCAGCGTCAGGTCTTGCGCCAGGCCGCCGGCAAGGGAGGCGGCCGTGAACACCAACAGCCCTGCCACGAACATTCGCCGGCGCCCGAACAGGTCGGCGGCTCGCCCGCCCAGGATCAGCAGGCCGCCGAAGGTGATCGCGTAACCCGTGATGACCCATTGCACCGCCGAGGCTGCAAGGCCCAGTTCCCCCTGGATGGACGGCAAGGCCACGTTGACGATGCTGAAGTCGAGAACGACCATGAACGACGCGACCAGGATGAGGGTCAACCCGAGACTTCGGCGGGCATCCGCAGGCAACTCAATGCCGCCGGGCGGGCGGCTCGGCGCGCCCAGCGGGCGCTCGTCCCGCTTGCTGGAGCGGGACTGGCCAGGAGGGAACATGGCGGGCGTAACAGGTCCAGCGGTTGAGGACTCCTTGACCGGAGCCGGTGTGGACATCAGACCTCCACTTCAATACGATACGTTTCGTTTTTGAGTATGAACGGCACAACCTCATGAGGAGCAGAGGTATTCCTGGTAAGGAGGGGAACTCATGGGATCAGACTGGGGCTCATGCCAGGTCAGCAGCGCATGGTGACCGTGGGCGCCATCCTGAGCTCGAGGCAGTTGGGAGGCCCTACTGCCGTGTTGCTGCTGTACTCCTGAGCGCCGGGCGCTTCGTCGCGGCCCTGGTCCTTGAAGGCTTGGCCGTGGCCAGCCCGCCTGAGGAGATGGCTGCGATGACGGCGTCGATGACTTGTGCAGCGAACTGGTCGTTCAGGGGAGCGTGGCGGTGAAGTAGACGGTGGTAGATCGGGCCGTAGAGCAGGTCGAGGGTCACTTCGAGGTTGGTGTCGGCGCCGATCTCGCCACGGTCGATCGCCCGCTGCAGGAGCTTGCGCGCCTCGTCACGGCGGGGTGCGACGAAACGTTCCCGGTAGAGCTTGGCGAATCCAGTGTCGGTCTGGGTCTGGGCGAGCAG
>JADGOU010000373.1 GCA_017882835.1 Frankiaceae bacterium
GGTCCAGGCGCCACGCGGCTCGGGACACTCGCGCCAGTACGTGCCCTTGCCGTCGTTCCGCCTCGATCCGCTCGCTGATGCGCACCTTTGCAGGGTGCCAGAGTGTTCAGGAAACTGGACGCCGTAGCGCCGTCCCCGGCGCGATTACTCCCGGAACCCCGCTCAGGCGCGCTCGCACGCCGTTTGAGGTGAGCCGACGGCCATCAGAGCGGTTGCTACCGCCTGTCCTTTGACAGTCCGCGGACGCCGGTGGCTAAGCTACCGGGCATCTCAGTCAGAGCAGCCTGACAACTCCTCTGACTGATAACGCGGTGGTGGCCAATCCCCGGCCGACCAGCACCCCTCGTGAGTTCATTCGGAAGGGAGATGTCGTGCGCATCGCCCGACAGCAACCTGCCCAACCCCACCAACGCCGTGCCCGACGGACACGACCGGCGCTGCTGCTGGTGCTGGCCCCAGCTGTGGTGGTTACCCCAGCCGCCGCGGCGGCGATCGGCACACATGCCTCCACCCCGTCGTCGTCGCCGGCGGTCTCAGCTGCCCAGTTCTCTGGCCCGAGCGTCACAAGCACCTCCACCACGGCGCAGCCGGCGTCCTCGGCCTACACGGCCCGCATTCCGGACACCGGGGAATCAGGCGCGGGCGACGACGACGCATCCGACGCACCGGACCGAACCAGCGCGACCCCGCTCGCCAGCCCGACACCAACCAGCTCGCCGGTCGCACAGCAGGACGCGGTAGGCGCGGCCTCTCCCACACCCGGCGCGGCCGACTCCACGGCGACTCCGACGCCGACACCCTCGCCGACGGACAGCGGATACACCGTCACGAGCACTCCGAAGCGCCAGCCCACGGCGTCCCCCACCGGTTTTCCGCCACCGTTGAGCAGCACGCCGACGACAGCGAGCCCATTCAGCTCTGCGGACCTAGACGCGCAGTTGCAGCAGGCCCGGGAGCGGATTACGGCGCTCGTCGCCGATGCGCTGCGGGCCGCAGCCGCCGCCCGGACGGTGGGGTCACCGACGCCGACCCCATCGCCGAGCGGTGCCACGACGCCCATCGAGGCGACCCCCACGCGTAGCGCGGTGGCCAGCGCCAGCGCCACCCCGAGCAGCACGCCGACTACCGGGACCGCGAGCCCGAGCGCGCGGGCAGCCAGCACGCCCAGGGCCACGGCACCGGTAGCGATTGAGCAGCCGACCCCCGCGCCCAGCGCGGTAAGCAGCGTGAAGCCAACGTCGACGTCGGTGCCGACAACGGCGGCGAGCACCCCGAACACGCCGGCCCCGACGCCGACTGCTCCACTTAGCAAGCAGGCGACGGTCCCGGCACCGGAGGCAACCCGGTCGACCGCCCCGAACACCCCGAGCACGACGGCGCCGGCGGCCGGCCCGGGCGCCAAGACCACAGCGCCCGTCGGGGGCACCTCGGCGCCGGGGGCGACCTCCGGCCCGTCCTCCCCCTCCTACTCTGTGACCCCGGCGCCGTCCGGTACCCCGTCCAGTACCCCGTCGAGCAGCCGCACCGCAACACCCGCGCCGTCGCCGCCTGCCTTGTCGCCGGAGCAGCAGATCGACGCCGCGGCGAGAGCACGATCGCCGAGCAACTGCTTAACACCGCCATCCGGGCGGCACTGGCGGCGCCGGACACCACCGGCACGCTGACCGCGACCCGCTCCTCCGGTCCAGCTGGTGTCGCCACCAGCCCCGCCGCAGCCCTGCCAACGTCGGCGTCTCCCACCAGCAACCCGGCGCCGACCTCGGCCACCCCGGCTAGCGCTTCACCGACGCCACCGGCCATCGTCTCGTCGAGTTCAAGCAGCTCTCCGGCGCTGCAGCCGATTCCCCTCGACGCGCTTACCGACTTGGTGCGGGCGCTGCTGGACGGCATCGGCGCTGCCTTGCGTACTAGCAGCTGACCATGCACACCGACGAGGCCTGCCGCTGGATCAGCGACGACGGCGCCTGGATTTGGGAGCCGACCACCGACCGGTGGCAACGACGCGCGCCGAGCCGCCCACCACCCTCGGAAGACGGCCCTGCGCCGGCATTGAGCGAGGCCAGCATTTCGCCGTTGCTGCCCGGCGACCCCGGGCTTGCTGACGACGGCGACAACAGCACCCCCGGCGAGCGTCCCTCAGTTGCGCACTTCGTGGCCGACCGGGCCACCAACCGTCCCACCACCGCGGTCGAGGGCGCCAAACCCGCCGCCCGCAGCCAGGCTCCACCGAGCGAGCCAGCTGTCCCACCGTTGCCCAGCGAAGCCGAGCTCCCTGACGGTGCCGGCGAGCGCCCCCCGGTCGGGCAGCTCGTCCTCGACCACCCAGCCACTGAAGGTCACACCACCGGTGCCACCGGTGCCGAGCCTGCCGGCCGGCGCGCTTCGGCCGCGTTCGATCACCGGCCACCGTGGCCCCGGCCTCGCGTCATCGCCATCGCGACTGGCGCTGTCGTCCTCGTCGTGCTGATGGCGGTGCTACTGAGCCGCTGCGGCGGCACCTCCCGCGCTATCCAGCCGGGCCGGTCGGCCACGACCACCGCACCCACCACCCCCACGAGCTATCCCTCGGCCGCCCGCCAGGCCTACGTCGACAGCTGCGTCGGCACTACCCCCCAGCGGCGCGCCTTCTGTGACTGCACCCTGTCCCAGCTGGAGCGCACGATGACCTGGGCCGAGTTTCGGTCGGTGGGCCAAGCGGCCACCGCCGGCGACCCGGCCGCCCGGCAGCGCTACGCCGTCGCCGTCGCCGCCTGCGTCCAGCAAGCTTCCCCGTTAGGCCGGGGAGAATGAGCGCCGCGGAGTCCTCGACGGGATCACGTCGCCCGGACGAAGGTCATCGGGGCACCGCGGCGCTTACCGGGCGGGTCGACGTCGAGCGGGTTAGCCGTAAAGGGACGAACACGATCCGCTGGTGCCACCGAGGCCGACTGGCACGACGCGGTCACCGCCCTGATCGAGATGGACGCCTACAGGGCGCCTCAACACGACTCGCCCAACACGCCGAAGACAACGGGTTCCACGTACGGGGTAGGCGTTTGGTGTTCGATGCGGGCATGGCTCAGCCGTACAAAGGACCGCGTCGCGGGTTCAACCTCAAGTGGACTGAGGAGGACCGCAGGCTCGCCCAAACGCGAGCGGGGAAAGCCGGTCTCACCATGACCGACTACCTGGTCACGCTCCTCCACCGCGACGAGGTCGACCCGGACGGCTGCCCGCTATGGGCACCCACCGCCCCACGCCTCGGCCAGCTACCGATGGAGCTGAGCGCCTAGACGGCACCACCGGGCCGGTCAGCCGACCGGCTCCGGACACGACGAAGCCCCACACCCGAAGCTGGTTTGGCCGCCGAGATTTGGGTGCAGGGCTTCAATCGATCGCTTCGGAGGACAGATTACCCCGCCCGAGCCGGGCGGTCACGTTGGACCCGCCGCCT
>JADGOU010000374.1 GCA_017882835.1 Frankiaceae bacterium
GTGCCCGTCCTCCTGCCTTGACCGACCTCCCCGCGGGCGGCCTCGGGACTGGTTACGTCCCACGGCGAGTCTAGACGCCGGTGGCAGCAGCAGCCCGACGTACATCGGGGACCGGGCAAGCATGCGTTGGTCAGTCACACCGGATCACTCATGCGCGACCGCTGGACTGCCGGCCCCGGCGGGACAGCGAGTCGAGGATGACCGCGGCCAGCAGCACCGCTCCGGTGATCATGAACTTGACCGGGGTCGACTTGCCGAGCAGGTCCATCCCGTTCGAGATGGACTGGATGACGAGCATGCCGAGCAGGGCGGAGTAGGCGCTGCCCCGGCCACCGAACAGGCTGGTGCCGCCGATGACGGCCGCCGCAATCGCGTTGAGCAGCACGTCACCCCCACCGCTGCTCTGGTTGACGGCAATCAACCGGGACGCGGCCAGCACCCCGCCGGCGGCCGCCATTGTCGAGGCGATGATGAACACGGACAGCCGGATACCGCTGACCGAGATGCCGGCTCGGCGGGCGGCTTCGATGTTGCCCCCGACGGCCAGGATGTGCCGGCCGTACCGGGTGCGTTTGATCATCAGGTCGAACAGCACCACCAGGGTAAAGAAGATCAACAAGGCAAGCGGCAAGCCCCGGTCCTGGTTGAGGACGGCGACGGCGGCCAGCAGTGCCGCGCTGACCACCGCGGACCGGACGATGATCTCCACCATCGGTCGGGGCAGTAGGCCGGCCCGGGTGCGAGCCCGGTACTCGTTGAGCTGCACGAGGGTGTAGCCCACCGCCACGACGATGACCAGCCCCCAGCCGATCGCCGGGCTGAAGAACGTAGAGGTGAGCTTCGAGATCCCCTTGCCGTACTGCAGGTTGATCGTGCCCTCCTTGCCGAGCACCTGTAACTGGGCGCCCTGCCAGCCGATCAGGCCGGCCAGCGTCACGACGAAGGCGGGTACACCGAAGCGAGTGAAGACGAACCCGTGGAAGGCACCGATCGCGGCGCCGGCCAGCAAGGCCAGCAGCACGGCGGTGACCGCGCCGTACCCGTGCTTGACGTTCAGCACGACCATGATCGAGGCACACAGGCCACTGACCGACCCGACTGACAGGTCGATCTCACCCAACAGCAGGATGAGAACGATCCCGACCGAGATGGTGCCGGTGGCTGCGAGCTGCAGCATCAGGTTCGTGATGTTGCCAGGGGTGAGGAAGTTGCTGTTCTGGGTCTGGAAGATGGCCCAGATCACGACCAGACCGATGATGACCGGGAGCGACCCGAGCTCTCCGCCGGTGATCCGTCGGCGCAGGACGGTGAGGTAGCCACCGATGCCGGCTCCCTGCACGAGCAGCCGGGGGTCCAACTCGGCCGGTTGCGGCGCCGACCGGTTGGCCTTGGTCGGGGGTACCGACGGCGGTGCGCTGTCCTGCTCAGTCATCGAACCGCTCCTTCGGCGGTGGGGGGAAGGCCGGGACGGCGGCCGACGCCACCGTCGTCCTCGCCGGTGGCGCCGGTGATCGCGGCGACGATCTTCTCTTGGCTGACGGTACCGACGCTGAAGTCGCCGCCGTTCTTTCCCAGCCGCAACACGTGGATCCGGTCGGCCACGGCGAAGACGTTGGCCAGGTTGTGGCTGATGACCACCACCGCCAGACCGCGCTCGCGCAGCCGATGGACCAAGTCGAGCACCTGGGCGGTCTGGGCGACGCCGAGGGCGGCGGTGGGCTCGTCGAGCAGCACCACCTTGGGCTCTCCGATGAGCGAGCGGGCGATCGCAACCGACTGGCGCTGGCCACCGGACAGCGAGGCCACTTGGATCCGGACGCTCGGAATCCGCACGGACAGCGTCTGCAGCAGCTCGTTGCCGCGGCGCTCCATGTCGATCTCGTCCATCCAGCCGACGGGCTGGCCTGGACCGGCCAACCGCTCCTCCCGGCCAAGGAAGAGGTTGTTCACCACGTCGAGGTTGTCGCACAGCGCGAGGTCCTGGTAGACGGTCGCGATCCCCAACGCGGTGGCGTCCTGCGGACGGTTGATCGTCACCGGCTGCCCGTCGAAGGAGATGACGCCGTCATCGGCCGGACCGACCCCCGACATCGCTTTGATCAGCGTCGACTTGCCGGCCCCGTTGTCCCCGACGAGCGCCACCACCTCCCCGGTCGCCACCGAGAAGTCGACGTCTTCGAGTGCCTGCACGGCGCCGAAGCGCTTGGAAATGCCGCGCATCGACAGGATCGGCGCGCTCATGGACCACATCCTTTGCCTACGTCGGAGGAGGCCAGCGGGAGGCGGCCAGGCGGCCGCCTCCCGCTGCGGTCGCTCTAGGAGATGCCGGCCGCCTTGCAGGCGTCGGCGTACTGCGCGGTGCAGACGTCGCTCGCCGACCGGAAGCCATCCTTGATCGGCACGTTGACGTTCGCCTTGGTGATCGACTGGACGTCCAACAGGATCGACGGAACGTCCTTGCTGCCGTTGTTCTGCACGCCGCTGGCGTTGGCCGGCGTCTTGCCCTGCAGCAGGACATAGGCGAGCTGAGCGGCCGCCTCGGCCTCGGGCTTCACTGCCTTGTAGACGGTCATGTACTGGTCGCCCGAGAGCAGTCGCTGCAGACCGGCGATCTCTGCGTCCTGACCGGTGACCGGCAGCTGCGACATGCCCGCAGCCTTCATCGCGGCCACGGCACCGCCGGCGGTGCCGTCGTTGGCGGCGTAGACGCCGACGACGTTCTGCTTACCGACCGCGGTGATCGCCTGCTCCATCTCAGACTGTGCCTTGTCCGGGCTCCAGTCCGGGGTGTCGTACTCCTTGGCGATCTTGACCTTACCGTCCAGCACGCTGTGGGCGCCCTGCTTGAACTGCTTGGCGTTGTTGTCCGTCGGCGCTCCGTTGATCCACACGATCTGCCCGGTGGTCGCCGTGCCGTCCTTGGTCAGCTTGTCCAGCAGGGCCTGGCCCTGCAGCTGACCCACCTTGACGCTGTCGAAGCCGACGAAGTAGTCGATCGGAGCGCTGGTGATCAGGCGGTCGTAGGAGACCACCTGCACGTTCTGCGCCTTGGCCTTGGCCACGATGGATGCGGCGGAAGCGGAGTCGACCGGGTCGAGCACCAGAATCTTGGCACCGTTGGTCATTGCCTGGTCGGCCTGATTCTGCTGCAGCGCCGCGTCCTGGTTGGCGTTGGAGTAGACCACCTTGCAGTCGGCGCAGAGCGCCTTCATCTTGTCGGTGAAGAACGGCCGGTCGGCCGACTCGTAGCGCGTGGTCTTGGTCTCGGGCAGCAGCAGCGCGATCGTCCCGCTCTTGCCGGCACTGGCGGAGCCGGAGGTACTGGGAGTCGAGCTGCTCGAACTGGTGCTGTTGCTGCTGCCGCAGCCAGCCGCGGCAAGGCCGGCGGCGAGCAACGTAACGGCGAGCGCGCCCGGGGCGCGTCTGACGTG
>JADGOU010000051.1 GCA_017882835.1 Frankiaceae bacterium
AGCGCCTTCACCCGCCGTCGGCATCGGACGCGACCGCGACACGCCGTACCGGCTGTGCCGTAGCCGGGTGAAGCTGGCCAGGCTCCCTTCCTGTCGTGCAACGATCCCCCACGAACTTACGGCGTCGACCAGTTGCCGAGGCTGACCGTCGCGCCGCCGGCGCGGGCGGAGGCGAAGGGGTGATCACCGGGTCCGCACCGGTACGCCGATTGAGGCCGGGCGATCAGCGCCGCAATAGGCGGCCGGCAGCGCCGACCGGCGTGTCCTGACCGCCGTTCGTGACAATGCCATAACGCTATGCAAGGTTGCCTCCGTCCGATCCGCGGCACGACAGGGAGCCCCTCATGTCCGCAACGAGAGCCGGCGGGAGTCGTGCGGCGCCCGCGTGACCATCCTGGCTGTACCCGCTCTGGTCCTGGCAACATCCGCCGCGACCGCGTCCGCTGGCCCGGTTCCGACCACCGTCCCGACCGGAGCCACCATCGCTGCCGTGTCCGGCAGCGGTCAAAGTGCGACCGCCGGAGCCGCGTTCGCGCAGCCGTTGACGGCGCACGTCACCGTCCCGCCGCCGTCGGCGCAGGTGCTCAGCGCAGCTTCTGATCCAGCAGCGGGCGCCACCGTCGTTTTCGCCGTCGTACCGGTCAGCGGGGCCAGCGGCGCGTTCGGTGGCGCCACCAGCGTGACGGCCGCAACGGACGCGAGCGGTAACGCGACCTCGCCGCCGATAACCGCAAACGGCGTGGCGGGCGCCTACCAGGTCACGGCGACGCTGACGGCCGTCGCAGCGAACAATTCCGGGACCGAGGCCAACCCCAACCCCAGCACCGTTTTCGCCCTGACGAACACGGCGACGCCGACGCCGACACCGACTCCGCCCTCCACCGTGCCGGCTCCCGGCAGCTCCGCGCCGACAACTGCCCCCACCCGCGGCCCGGTGCCCTCGGCCACGGCGCTGCCCCGCACCGGGTCGTCGTCCGGGCCGCTGGCGGCAGCCGGGCTCGCGCTGTGCGGCATCGGCGGCACCCTGCTGCTGGTGGCGCGCAAGTCGCGGCGGGCGAACGAGGCGACCGACTAGCCGACGCTGACCGTCGCGCCGCCGGCGCGGGCGGAGGCGAAGGCGGCATCGAGCACAACGGCGGTCGCTCGGGACTCCGCCAGCGGAAGCACCCAGCCGTCCTCGCCCTTGATCACCGCGGATACCTGCTCCACCATCAGCTGGTAGGGGTTCACCGCGGGTGTCGGCCACCGCCGCGTGCCCGTGCCGTCGGAGACCTCCAGCACCGACTCGGTCAGCAGCGAGGCGTAGGGCTGGTCGGGCAGGTCCAGCTGTCCCGCTTCGCCGGAGATCCGCAGCCACTGCCGCGACGTTTCGTCGATGCCCACGTGCACCTCGGCGTCGCCGTCGAGGAAGCCGAGGATCACGTCGCTGGTGACGTCAACGCGACTGGGACCGAACCGGGAGCGCGCCGCGACCTCCACTGGCAACTGCCCGAAGGCCCACAGCACCGCGGAAATGGCGTAGCAGCCGACGTCGTACAGCGCACCCCCGCCGTGCCGGGGGTCCAGCCGGTAGTTACCTGCCGGTACGCCGGGAAAGGCGAAACCCGCGGAGACGTGCCGCACCGGCCCGATCGCGCCGGCCGCGAGGAAGCGCTGCGCGCACTGAACCCGCGGATGCCAGCGGTACCAGGACGCCTCGACCACCAGCCGGCCCGCGGCACCGGCCGCCGCCGCGATCGCGTCCACCTCGGTCGCCGAAAGCCCGAGCGGCTTCTCGCAGAGCACGTGCTTGCCGGCGGCCAGCGCTGCCCGGGTGCACGGCAGGTGGGCGTCGTTGTGCAGACCGATGTAGACGGCCTGGACGGCGTCGTCGGCTAGCAGCGCTTTGTAGGAGCCGTACGCCGTGACCGCGCCATGCCGCTCCCCCAGCGCCCGCGCCCGATCGACGTCCCGCGCGGCGACCGCGTGCAGGGTGGCACCGGTCGCGGCCTCAACCGCCGGGCCCAGCGCGACGGTGGAGATGGTGCCGGCGCCGAGGAAGCCCCACCGCACCGGCTCGATCGCCGCCGTCACGGCACTGCCGGGCGCACCGGCACCCCGCCAGCGGCGGCCGAGGCCGTGGCCGCCTCCATGATCGCCACTCCGCGGCGGGAGTCGTGGGCCGTCACCGTCATCGGCTCCGCGGAGAGCAGGTGGTCGGCGAGCTCGCGGTGAAACGGGTACACGGGAGCAGGCGGCACGGCGAGCAGCGTCTCCGACAGCCCACCGCCGGCGCCAGGGGTGAACAACCGCAGCTGCGCGGGCGCGTCCGCCGGCGCCAACTCGTCCTCCACCAGGGTGCCCACGGGACCGCGGGACAGCACGGACGCCTGCCGCCAGTCGCCCCGCACCGCACCGTGCGTGCCGAGCACGTACCACTTGGGCTTCAGTGCGGCGGCCAGGTCGGAGTGCACGAACTGCGCCTCCACGCCGTCGTCGAACCGCACGGTCACCCGGGTGTGGTCGGCGTTGGTCACGTCGTACCAGACTCGCTTGTGGCTGTTCGCGGTCACGTGCGCGACCGGCTGGCGGAGCAGGTCGAGCATCCAGTCCAGGTAGTGCGACCCCCAGTCGTAGACCGCCCCGCCGGAGACCGCCTCGTCCGAGTGCCAGTAGTTGCAAGGGTGAGCGTAGCCGCCGACGAAGGATTCGTAGTGGAACACCTCGCCGATCGCGCCGGCCCGCACGGCGCGCTTGAGGGCGAGGTAGTCAGCGTCCCAGCGCCGGTTCTGGTAGACGGCAAGCGTCAGCCCGCGCTCGTCGGCTGCGGAGATCATGCGGTCGGCCTCGGCGACGGTCAGGCACAGCGGCTTTTCCACCACCACCGACCGCCCGGCCATCAGCGCCCGCAGCGCCTGCTCGGCGTGGCTGTTCGGCGGCGTCGACACCAGCACCAGGTCGACGTCGCTGTCGGCAAGCATCGCGTTGGAGTCGGCGTAGGCGTTCAGCGGCCCGGCCGCCGCCGCCCGGGCCGCCTCCCGCCGGACCGGATTCGGGTCGGCGGCCGCGACCAGCTCCAGCCCGGCGGTGGCCGCGATCGCGGCAGTGTGCTCGGCGCCGATCGCCCCGTAGCCGAGCAGGCCCACCCGGACCGACGGCCCGTCCCGCCGTCCGGTTGCCGCCCGCAGCCACCGGTGCACCAGCCGCTGGTACGCCGGGTCCGCCACGGTCTGCGGCAGCGAGCCCACGGTGCAGGTACCCACCGACGGGCCGCCGTTCGCCCGGCGCAGCGTCATCACCGGGTGGTCGAGGGTGGCGAGGTTGGCGGTGAGCAGCACCTCAATGTCGTCGGCGACCTTCTCGGCGCTGACCCAGCTGTCGGTGAGCAGCAGCTCGTCGCCCATCCGGGCCACCACGTCCGCACCGTCGGCACCCGGCCTAAGCCGAATCTCGTGCACCGGGGTACGCCGTCCCGGCCCCATTCCGGCAGCTTCCAGCAGCCTGGTCGCCGACCGCCAGGCGTCCACGGTGGGGCCGGCCAACAGCAGCGCGGCGCCGCGTTCACCAAGGGAGAGGAGCGCCTCCTCCCCCACTTCGTCGACCGGGCGATCGGCGTAGACCAGCACCGCCTCCGCCTGTTGGCTGGCGAGGGCGACCCCGGCCGAGCGAAGGCCGGTGGCAACGACGTCGTCGCCGCAGCGGCGCAGGTAGCCGGCCAGCCCTTCCACCGCCGCAACCAGGGCCGGGTCGGCACAGTCGATCACCACCAGTTGGACCGGAGCCATTCCGGCACCCTACGGAAGCCGCCGCGGCCCCGCGCGATCGCGGCTAACACTCCTCCGGCGTGGTCCGGCCGACGCTTGCGCGGCGTACGCTGACGACTGCGCGGGAGCCCGGTGCGGATCGGGCTGAGAGGGGGGCTGGCAGCCCCCGACCGTCGAACCTGATCCGGGTAATGCCGGCGCAGGGAGCCGCCCGCGCTCCCGAGCCGGCGGGTAGGAGTGCAGTGCCGGGGAGCAGCGCAGCGCGGACAACGGACGTCGTCGTCGTGGGCGGCGGCGTGATCGGCCTGGCCATTGCCTGGCAGGCGGCGCTGCGCGGGCTGACCGTGACCGTCCTCGACCCGGCTCCGGGCAGCGGCGCCTCACACGCGGCCGCCGGCATGCTGGCGCCGGTCACCGAAGTGCACTATGGCGAGGAGCGGCTACTGCGCCTCAACCTGGCCTCGGCGCAGCGCTACCCCACCTTCGCCGCCGAGCTCACCGAGGCCACCGGCCGCGACGTCGGCTACCGGCAGACCGGCACCCTGGCGGTAGCCACCGACGCCGACGATCGGGCGGTGCTCGCCGACCTGCACCGCTTCCAGCTCTCCCTCGGCCTCACGGTCGAGCTGCTGACCAGCCGGGAGGCCCGAAGGCTGGAGCCGATGCTCGCACCCGGGATCCGCAGCGGGCTGTTGGTCGCCGGTGACCACCAGGTCGACAACCGCCTGCTGGCCACCGCGCTGCTCGCGGCCGCGGTTGCGGTCGGCGTCGACGTCCGGACGGACCGGGCGGCCGGCATCGTGACCACGGCCGAACGCGCGACCGGCGTACGCCTCGGCGACGGCGACACCCTCGCCGCCGGCACCGTCGTGCTGGCGGCCGGCTGCTGGTCTCCTCAGGTGGCCGGAGTGCCCACGGACGTCGTACCACCGACGCGGCCGGTGAAGGGGCAGATCGTCCGACTCCGCGGACCTGCCGGCTTCCTGGGCCGCAACGTCCGAGCGGTGGTCGGCGGCACCCACCTCTACCTGGTCCCGCGGGCCGACGGCGAGATCGTCATCGGCGCCACCGCCGAGGAACAGGGGTACGACGTGACAGTGCGCGCCGGCGGCGTCTACGAACTGCTGCGCGATGCCCACACGCTGGTGCCCGGGATCGCCGAGCTGGAGCTGACCGAGACCTACGCCGGGCTGCGGCCGGGCTCACCGGACAACGCGCCCATGATCGGCCGCACCGCTCTGGCCGGACTGGTCGCGGCCACCGGGCACTATCGCAACGGGATCCTGCTCACCCCGGCCACGGCGGATGCGGTGGCCGACCTACTGGCCACCGGGGTCGAGCCCGAGGTGATCCGCCCGTTCTCGCCGCAACGATTCGCCCGCGAGCGGGTCTGGAGCATGAGGGTCACCGCGTGAACGTCACCGTGAACGGCCGGCCGCGTGCGCTCGACGCCGGCACCACTGTCGCCGCGGCCGTCGCGAAGCTGGTCGCCGACCGGCCAACGTCGGGGGTGGCCGTCGCCGTCAACGACGACGTGGTCCCTCGGGCCGCGTGGGACGCGACGGCGCTGGCTTCCGGCGACCGGGTCGAGGTGCTGACCGCCATGCAGGGGGGCTGACCATGGACGACCCACTCGTCATCGCCGGCGAAGCCTTCGGGTCGCGGCTCATCATCGGTACCGGCGGCGCACCCAGCCTGGAGTCGCTCGAGCAGGCCGCGCGGGCCTCCGGCGCCGAGATGGCCACGGTGGCCCTGCGTCGGGTCGACCCGTCGGCCCGCGGCTCGGTGCTCGACGTCCTGCGCGCGCTCGGGCTGCGCATCCTGCCGAACACCGCCGGCTGTTACACCGCCGGCGAAGCGCTGCTCACCGCCCGGCTGGCCCGGGAGGCGCTGGACACCAGCTGGGTGAAGCTGGAAGTGATCGCCGACGAGCGCACCCTGCTGCCCGACCCGGTCGAGCTGCTCGACGCGGCCGAGCGCCTGGTCGACGACGGCTTTGTCGTCCTGCCCTACACCAACGACGACCCCATCCTGGCCCGTCGGCTGGAGCAGGTGGGCTGCGCGGCGGTGATGCCGCTGGGCGCGCCGATCGGCAGCGGCCTGGGGATCCGCAACCCGCACAACATCGAGCTGATCGTCGAGGCCGCCGGCGTACCGGTGGTACTCGACGCCGGCCTGGGCACCGCCTCGGATGCCGCCATCGCGATGGAGCTGGGCTGCGACGCCGTCCTGCTTGCCTCCGCCGTGACCCGCGCCCGGGAGCCGGCGCTGATGGCGGAGGCGATGCGCAAGGCGGTCGAGGCCGGCCGACTGGCCCGGCGCGCCGGCCGGATCCCCCAGCGACGGTTCGCTGCAGCGTCCACGCCGTCGGAGGGCGCGCTGCACTTTGTCCAACCGGCCCAACCGCAGCGCTGATCTGGCGTCCAGCTTGCCGGGCGGTTCGCCAGTGCACGAGGGTGAGCCGCCACATACGTCGTACGACGGGAGACTCGCGTGCAGCCCTTCGACTCGCTAGACAAGCTGGAGAACGCCGCTGAGCTGGACCAGCTGGCCAAGCCGATACGCGAGTTCCTGAACAAGAAGATCCAGCCGCAGTCACTGCGCGACGCCCTGCACGGAGTCTGGCTCGGGCACCCGCTGCACCCGGTGCTCGTGCAGGTGCCGGTGGGGGCGTGGCTCTCTGCCGGCGTGCTGGACCTGGTGCCCAAGACCGGTCCCGCGACCAGCGTGTTGATCGGCACCGGCCTCGCGGCCGCCGGTCCGGCCACCATCACGGGCTGGACCGACTGGTCGGAGCTCAACACGGCCGAGAGCCGACTCGGGGTCGTGCACGCGCTCGCCAACTACGCCGCGGTCGGACTCTATGGCGCATCGCTGTGGGCGCGGCTGCGCGGCCGGCGGATGCGCGGCAAGGCGCTGGCCTACGCAGGGCTGGCGATCGTGTCCGGCAGCGGCGTACTGGGTGGCCACTTGTCCTTCCGGCGCGCGGTCGGCGCCAACCACACCGCTGATGTCCCGGACCTGCTGCCGTCGGGCTGGACGTCGGTCGGTCGGCTGGACGACCTGCCCGACGGCGGCCTGACCTGCGTCGATGTCGGGCCGGTGCCGGTGCTGCTGCACCGCGAGGGAGACCTGGTGCGGGCGATCGTGGACCGGTGCAGCCACCTGTCCGGCCCGCTGCACGAAGGCGAGCTGGTCCAGGCGGGCGGCGAGACCTGCGTGTCGTGTCCGTGGCACGGCAGCACGTTCCGGCTCCGCGACGGTAGCGTCGTGCACGGTCCGGCCACCGCGCCCCAACCGGTGTTGGACACCCGTGTCGTCGACGACGACGTCGAGGTTCGCCTGCGCGGCTGAGCCGGCGTGGCCTTGCGGGGCCGGGTCCGACGTACGCCACGGCCACAGCAGACTGGCTGCGGAACTTCAACCGGAAGTGGCCGAACCCGACAGCCCGGCGCACTGGATCCCTCGGTCGACGGTCGAGCGCGCGACCTCGAACCAAATCGGCGAGGTCGAGGTGAAGTGTTTGCCGCCGCGACACAGCTGGAGGGATGGCTGCCGCCTGCCGGGTGAGCTCCGGCGTCGCCACCGGAAGTCCGTGGGGGGAGACTGGCTGCCGCCCGGAAGTGCGTCTGGGCCCTTCGTCGCGGGCCGGCCGAACGCGGGCCGGCCGAACGCGGGCCGGCCGTCGCGATCGTAGTGCGCGTAGAGCACGGTCGGCCGGCGTGTCGCGGACACCAGAAGCACCACGATCACCAAGGACGCACCGGCGGGCGGCTGATTGCCACAATCGCCGCCAACGAGCGCAATCGAGGCCCGTCTGGCCACCTTGGTACCTGCACTGCAACACCGATGCGGTCCGCGCGACTGTGGTGCGGCGCCAGCGGACAGGGCGGGTCGTGATCCCACCGCCGTACCGGGATTGGCGGCTGCGCGATGGGTCCGTGCTTACTCATGGGAGCCCACAGCCGTCCGACGGCCTGCGCGGCGACGCGGCCGGCCCTGCCTCCCGTCCTAGACTTCCCCAGTGACCGCGACCCTCGCCGATCCGGTAGTGGGCCGGTATCTCGACGGGCGCTACCGCGTGGACGGGCATATCGCCCGCGGCGGGATGGCGGCCGTCTACCGGGCGCTCGATACCCGGCTCGACCGCACGGTCGCGGTCAAGGTGATGCATCCGGTGCTCGCCGACGACGAGGAGTTCGTCGTCCGCTTCCGCGCCGAAGCCAAGGCCGCCGCCCGCCTGGCCCACCCCGACGCCGTCGCTGTCTTCGACCAGGGTGAGGACGCGGGCCGACTCTTCCTGGTCATGGAGTACGTCGCCGGCGGCACGTTGCGCGAGCTGCTGCGTGACCGCGGACCGCTCAGCCCGGCGCTGGCCGTGGCCGTGTTCGTCCCGGTGCTGCGGGCGCTGGCGGCGGCTCACCGGGTCGGGCTCGTGCACTGCGACGTCAAGCCGGAGAACGTGCTGCTTGGCCGCGACGGACGGGTCAAGGTGGCCGACTTCGGGCTGGCCCGCGCGGTCGCCTCCTCGACGTTGACCAGCACAGTCGGCCTGCTGATGGGCACGGTCGCCTACCTCGCCCCCGAGCAGGTGCAGTCCGCGCGGGCTGATCCGCGCACCGATGTCTACGCCGCCGGCATCACGCTGTGGGAGACCCTGATCGGAGCCGCGCCGTACGCCGGGGACCGACCGTTGACGGTGGCCTACCGACACGTGCACGACGACGTGCCGAGGCCGGCCACGGCCAGTGGCTCGCCGGTACCGCCGGCGCTGGACGACCTGGTGGTGCGGGCCACCCGGCGCAACCCCGCCGCCCGACCGGCCGACGCGGGCGCGTTCCTGAGCGAGCTGCGCGGGCTGTTGGCCACCGGTACGGTGACCGACGCCGAGCCCGCGCTGGCCGGCCTGCTAGCCGAGGTTTTCGCGGTCGAGCGGTCGGCCGCGGACGGCCCAGCCGCCGACGTACCGGGACAACGCCCGTGGCACGACACCCTGGTGGTCACCGGCGCGGCGCCGGTCCCGGTCGTCGACGGGACGGCTGCGCCACCGCCCGGACCGGCACCGCCCGGACCGGCACCGCCCGGCCCCCCAGCGCTCGAATCCCGGCCGCCCGTCGCCGGGGCGCCCACCGGCAGCCGGCCGCTGCGGCGCCGGCGTCGCCGCCGGGGAGGCCCGATAGCCGCCGGCATTCTCGCCGTACTCACCGTGCTGGCCGCCGTCGGCGGCTGGTATCTCGGCGCCGGCCGCTACACCGGCGTCCCGTCGGTGCTCGGCCGCGACCGGGCGGCGGCCGACCAGGTGGCCGCTGCCGCCGGCCTGCACGTCCGCTACGGCCCGCCGGCCTTCAGCGAGACCGCGCCGGTCGGCACTGTCGTAACGCAGGCTCCGGCGCCGCGCGGACGGATCCTGCGCCACGGCAATGTCACCGCTGCGCTGTCCAAGGGTCCCGAGCGCTACACCGTCCCGGACCTGGCCGGCCACTCGCTCGGCGAGACCAACAAGTCGCTCGCCGACCAGCACCTGCGCACCGGCGTCGTCACCGACCGGTTCGACGACACCGCCCCCGCCGGCACCGTGGTCGACACCGACCCGGGCGCCGGCACCGCGCTCACCCGAGACACCGCCGTGGCGGTCGTGCTGAGCAAGGGCCTCGAGCCGGTTGCCGTCCCCGACGTCCATGGCCAGTCGGCCGACGACGCGACCGCGATGCTGTCCAAGGCGCGCCTGCGAGCCACCATTCAAGAGGCGTACGACGACACCGTGGCCACCGGCTCGGTGGTCTCCCAGCGGCCGGCCGCCGGCACGAACATCGGCAAGGGCGCCGCCGTCACGCTGGTCGTCTCCAAGGGGCCGCAGTTGTTCGCGGTGTCGGACGTGACCGGGGAGTCGCGCGATCGGGCCGTCGCCGAACTGACGGCACTGGGGTTTCGCCCGCAGGTCCGCGCGCTGCCGGTCGGGCCGGGCACGGTGCGGGCCCAGGACCCCGCTGGCGGAACTCAGGCCCGACGTGGAGCCACCGTCACCCTGTTCGCCTTCTAGCGGTTCGCGTCCTGGTCGCCGCCCATGCCTGCTCGCAAGCCGTCGAAGCTCGGCGTGCACGTGCCGGTCGGGACCGGACTGGCCCGCGGCGCCGTTCCCTACGCCCGGGCGATCGGCGCCGAGGCGCTGCAGGTGTTCTCGTCCAACCCGCGCGGGTGGGCGCCGGCGCCCGGTGACCGCGCGCAGGACGCGGCCTTTCGAGCCGGCTGCGCCCAGGCTGGGCTGACGGTGTTCGTGCACGCGCCGTACCTGGTGAACTTCGCCTCGCCGACGCCCGTCACGGCGCAACGCTCGGTCGGGGCCGTCGAGCACGCCCTGCGGCGGGGCGCCGCGATCGGCGCTGTGGGCGTCGTGGTGCACGCCGGCTCGGCGGGAACGGGTGCACACCGGGACACCGCGCTGCGCCAGCTGCGCGAGCTGCTGCTGCCGCTGCTCGACGCCATCCCCGACGGTGCCCCACGGATCTTGGTGGAGCCCACCGCCGGCGGCGGTGAGCCGCTGGCGGCGCGAATCGCCGACCTCGCGCCGTACCTCGCGGCCTTGGACAACCACCCTCAGCTGGGGATCTGTCTGGACACTTGCCACCTGCACGCCGCCGGCCACGACCTGTCCGAGCCCGGCGGCGTCCGCACCGCGCTGAACGCGCTGCTGCGCACGGTCGGCCGCGGTCGGCTCGGCCTGGTGCACGTCAACGACTCGAAGGACCCGGCCGGCTCGGGCCGGGATCGGCATGAGCGGGTGGGCACCGGCACGATCGGACTGGCCCCGTTTGCCGAACTGTTCCGGCATCCGGCCACCGGGGGGGTGCCGTTGATCCTGGAGACCCCCGGCGCGCGGGCTGAGCACCGGGCCGACCTCGCGCTGCTCCGCTCGCTGCGGGATGGCTGAGCCGGTGCCAGGCCCTACGGCCGTACGCCGCCCGCCCACGCTGGCCGCCACGCTTGCGCTGCTTGCCGCGACCGGCGCCTGGGGATCGACGTTCGTAGTCGTCAAGAACGCCATCGCCCGGATGCCGGTGATGGAGTTCCTCGCTTGGCGGTTCGCCATCGCCACGGTGCTGCTCGCGCTGGTCCGGCCGCGCGCCGTGGCCCGACTGGACCGGGGTGGGCGCCGGGCGGGGGTGGTGCTAGGGGTGGCGCTGGGCGCCGGCTACATCACCCAGACCCTCGGGCTGGCGACAACCCCGGCGTCAGTGTCCGGCTTCATCACCGGCATGTTCGTGGTGTTCACTCCACTGACCGCCGCCTTGCTGCTGCGCCGCCCGGTCGGCCGGACCGCGTGGACGGCCGTGGCCGTGGCCACCGTCGGGCTGGCACTGCTGTCGCTGCACGGGTTCTCGCTAGGTTGGGGGGAGCTGCTCACGCTGGCCTGCGCGCTGGCGTTCGCGCTGCACATCGTCGGTCTGGGCGAGTGGTCGACGCCGGCGGATGCGGTCGGGCTGGCCGTCGTCCAGCTAAGCACCGTGACGGTGCTGTGTGCCGCCTGCTCCGGGCGCGGGCTCCTACGACCGCCACCGGTCGACGGGGTCTGGGTCGCGCTGGCCCTGACCGCGGTCGCGGCGACGGCGGTCGCCTTCCTGGTCCAGACCTGGGCGCAGGCGCACCTAGCCCCGACCCGGGCCGCCATCGTGATGACGATGGAGCCGGTCTTCGCTGGCGTGTTCGGCGTCTGGCTCGGCGGCGACCGACTGGGATCGCGCCCGTTGCTCGGCGGGGCGCTGGTCTTGGCGGCGATGCTGCTGGTCGAAATCGATCCGCGCGCTCAGACGCTCGGTCCGTCGCTCGGGTCCTCCTGGTAGCTGTAACGCTGCTCCCGCCACGGGTCGGCCAGATTGTGGTAGCCGCGCTCCTCCCAGAACCCGCGCCGGTCCTCGGTCAAGTACTCGATCGCGCGGACCCACTTGGGACCCTTCCAGGCGTACAGGTGCGGCACGACGAGCCGGACCGGGTGGCCGTGCTCGGCCGTGAGCAGGTCTCCGTTGCGGTGGGTGGCGAGCAGCGAGTCGGCGGCGGCGAAGTCAGCCAGCCGCAGGTTCGCGTTGTAGCCATACTCGCCGTACACCATGACGTGGGAGACCCCGTCCGCCGGCGAGGCGGCGGCCAGCACCTGGGCGGTGGACACACCTGTCCACCGGTTGCCGAGCAGCGTGAACTTGGTGACGCAGTGGAAGTCGGCGATCACATCGACGCGCGGCAGCCGGCCGAACTCCGCCCAGGTCCAACAGACCGGTCCCGGCGTCGCACCGCACACCCGCAAGGTCCACTTCTGTGGGTTGAAGTGTGGGATCCGGCCGTAGTGCAGCACCGGCCACCGCTTCGGCACGTACTGGCCGGGCGGCAGCTGGTCGGGCAATGCTGATCCTTCCGGTCGGTCGGGCACGGCGAGTCGAGGTGGTTGACCTCACAGTTTGTCATCGGGGCGTAGCGGATTCGGCTTCGGGGCCCAATCCGTTTGGGCCGTGTCTACATTGACGGATCAGGACCTCCTCGTGGCCGCGACGATCACTGACAACGTCATCGAGGCCGGTCCGCCGTCCTCCTGGTCGGGCTCGGCCTGAACAGCCTGTTCGGTTGGACCTGGGCCGACCCGGTCGCCGCTGCGGCGTCGCCTGTTGCGCGTCCGCATCTGGACGCGAGCAGGACCCATATGCACGCCGTGCACGCCGTGCACGCCGCCCACAAAGCCGGCGTCCATGCCTAATCCAGTCCGGGACGGCGGCACTGGACAGCGCCCGGACACGGCCGTGCGACCCGCCGACCCGGCTTGTCAGCGCAGGGCGACTACCGCGAGGCCGTCTTCGCCGCTATCTCGACGAGCAGCCCCTCGACCCGGTCGCCGATCTCATCGCGGATGGGGCGGACCTGATCAACCGGCAGGCCGGCGGGGTCGGGCAACTGCCAGTCGAGGTAACGCTTGCCGGGGTAGATGGGGCAAGCGTCGCCGCAGCCCATGGTGATGACGACGTCGGCGGCTTGCACGACGTCGTCGGTGAGCGGCTTCGGGAACTCGTGGGACAGGTCGAGCCCGAGCTCG
>JADGOU010000052.1 GCA_017882835.1 Frankiaceae bacterium
GTCAGCAGGCCGTGGCGGTCTCGGCCGACTGATCTGACTCGTCGTCCCGGCCGGTGCCGGCTGCCTCGTCACCCAGCCGTGCGCCCAGACGGTGAGACGAGCGGGCGCCCAGCAGCTGCTCGCGCTCGCTCTCGGTCATCCCGCCCCACACGCCGTAGGGCTCGCGGGATGCGAGCGCGTGCGCGGCACACTCCCTGATCACCGGGCAGCGCCGGCAGATCGCCTTCGCGGCTCCCTCGCGCGCCTCCCGCGTCGGGCCGCGTTCGCCCTCCGGGTGGAAGAACAGCGTCGGGTCCTCGTCCCGGCAGGCCCCGGAGAGCTGCCACTCCCACTTGTCGATGATCGGACCTGGAAGCCAGCGGATGTCCGTCATGGCCGTCCCCTTCTCGCCGGCTGGCAGTTCGGCCGCACCAGGCAGGTTGTCATGTGGCGGGTGGTACGTCTCCCCGGCGAGCGCCGGTAGAGCCGACCGTAGTACCGCGCCAGAGGTTGTTCAAGTGTACCGAGGCAAGAGTTGTGCAAGCTTCCAGTTGTGACCCGGACCGGCCGCCCGCAGAATCGGGCCATGACCGTCTCTGATCTCGCCGGCGCACCCGGCGAGGATGCCGGCGGCACTGCGTCCGCCGAGCCAACTGAGGCGGCCGGGCGCGTTAGCTCCGCCGCGGAGCCCCCGGTCGACGCCCCGCGCTACACCGTCGCTGCGGTGGCGCGTCGGCTAGGGGTGGCGCCGTCCACGCTGCGCACTTGGGCTCGTCGGTACGGTCTCGGGCCGACCGACCACGCCGCCGGTGCCCATCGCCGGTACTCGGTGGAGGACCTGGCCAGACTGGACGTCATGCGCCGGCACGTCTTGGATGGCGTACCGCCGGCACACGCGGCGCGGATTGCGGCAGCGGCCGAGACCACGGGCAGCGAGCCGGTCTGTAGCGGCGCCGAGTTCGAGGACGCCCGGCGCGGCGGTGCGGATACCTGCCCGGGCGGCCGAGTCCTGCCGCTACCCGGCGGCAGCCCGGCCGAGCGTGGGCTGGCTCGCGCCGCGATGGCCCTGGACGCCACTGCGGCCGGACGAATCATCCGCGAGCACATCGCGTCAGCCGGTGTGATCGCAACTTGGGACGGGTTGCTCTGCCCGGTGCTCGCAGCCGCCGGGCACCGGTGGCAGATGACCGCGGACGGCGTCGACGTCGAGCACCTGCTCTCCGAAGCCGTTATCGCCGCCCTGCGGGATGTGGTCGTCGCCGCGACCTTCGCCCCAGAGCACCGCTCGCTGTTGCTGACCAGCGCCGAGGACGAGTACCACTCGCTGCCCTTGTACGCCGTCGCGGCCGCACTCGCCGAGCGCCGCACCGCGTGCCGAATGCTCGGTGCGGCACTGCCGGCCGACGCGCTCCGCGCGGCCGTGCGCCGGTTGGGACCGGCCGGACTGTTCGTCTGGTCCCAGGTGCCGGACACCGCTCACACCGCGGCGCTGGCCACGTTGCCGCAAACCCGACCGCCGACCACCGTCGTCGTCGGCGGTCCGGGCTGGGGGGCCGCGCAGCTGCCCGACCGGGTCATCCGCGCCGGCGACCTGACCGCCGCCGTCACGCTCTTGGCCGCCGCCGCGGGCCGGTGACCGTGGAGCCGAGCCTGCTCGAGCTGCTGTCCGCGGGTGAGCGGGCCGCCTTCCACGCCGCCCCCGGCAGCGCGGTTCCATTGCTCGAGTCAGCCGTCACCCTGGCCACCCGGCAGTCGCGTCCGGCGGAGGCGGCCGCGGCCTCCTGGCTGCTCGGCGTGGCCCTGGCCGCGAGCGGACGGTACGGCGCGGCGCTGGCCGTGCTGCAGTCGGTGCCGCACCCGGGTGAGCGCGGCGGCCAGGTGCCGGAGGTCCTGGTGTTCGGTGCGCTGGCGGGCGCGACCCTGGCCAGCATTCACCGCCAGCTCGGTCGCCACGACGCGGCGGCGGAGTACGACGGCCGCGGCCTGGCCCTGGCTGCGGGGTCGGCCGAAGCGGCCTTCGATTGTCGGCTCGGGCTGGCGGCGGACGCGGTCGGAGTCGGGGCCGCCGCAACGGCAGCGACCGAGCTGGCGCGGGCCGCCGCCCTTGTCCCGGCCGGCGAGCAGTGGTGGCGGCAGCGCGTGCGGCTGGACTGGGTTCGGGCCGAGGTCGCGCTGCTGGGTGAACGGGCCGATGTGGCGGTGCAGGCCGCACGATCGGCCCTGGACCGGGCGGCGGCGGCCCATGCGCCGCGGCACGTGGCCAAGAGCCTGCTCTTCCTCGGAGTGGCGCAGCTGCAGGTCAGCGATCCGACGGCCGTCGAGACGCTGCAGCGAGCGGCGGTGCTGGCGGAGAGCCTGGGTACCGTGCCGTTGGTGTGGCCGGCGCGGGCCGTGCTGGGCGCCCATCTGGCTGGCGGGGACCCGCCGGGCAGCGCAAAGCACCTCGCGGCCGCCCGCACGGCCGTCGCGGCGATCGCCGCTGAGCTGCCCGTGGAACTGCGGACGCAGTGGTTGGCGCGGCCCGACATCGCGGAGCTGCTGGATACCTGAACCGGCCAGGTCGAGCCGCGGCCGAGCGCCGCGGCTCAGTGTTGGCCCGGTTGGTGCCGATGGGTGAGTCGACGACCGCGCCCCGGCCTGCAGCAGTCACCGGACGCGCCGCCAGGCGGCGGAAGGAGCCGGGTGACCAGCACGACGTACGCATCGCCGTTGACGAGCGTCTCCGTCATCGCGGGCATCGCCGCCCAGCTATCCCGGGGCGGGGGCTCGGCACTGCCCGCCGCGCTGCTGGATCTCGACCGGTACGTCGGCGGTACGGCCACGGTGGTGCTCTCCCGGCTCGGTGAGCGGCGCTGGGACTCACTGCACGTCGGCCGCGCCGCCCCAGTCGCCGCCCCAGTCCCGACCCCCAGTCCGGCCCCCAGTCCGGCCCCCAGTCCGGCCCCGGTCAGCGGTCACCGGAGCGTCGAGCTGCCGCTGCGACGGGGTGCGCGGCTGCTGGGCTGGCTGCGGGTGGACGGCCTGCCGCCAACCGCCTCGAACGAGGTCCTCGCCACGGTCGCCGACATCCTCGCCCTGGTGTTGACCGCCACGTCGACCGGTGCGGTTGACGACCTCCTGGCGGACGCTGACCTGGACTGCGAGCAGCTCGCTGACGAGCTGCACGACGGCACGGCCCAGGCCCTGGTGGCCGCTCGGTACGCCACCGACCTGGCCGCCCGCACCCTGCGAGCGACGCCGGGGGACGCCATCAGCACTCGCGCCCAGCAGCAGATCGCGGACGCCCGCGCGGCGGTGCAGGAGGCGCTCGTCGGAGTGCGGCAGACGATCTGGTGGCAGCGGTCTCGGTGCGACAGCGACCTGCTGGTCGCACTGCTGGCGCTGGTCGAGCGGCAACGTGCGGCTGGGCTGGCCGAGCTGCGGATCGCCGTTGTACCTCCCGGTGGCGACCTCACCCGAGGGCTGCGGCCCGCTGTCGTGGTCACGGCGTACCGGCTCGTGCAAGCGCTGCTGCGACCGCCGAGCGGCCCTCTGACGCTGGTCCTGCGCCGCGGTGACGGCCTGCTCGACCTGGATCTGCGTGGCGGCCGGGTACTCGACGACGCGGCCTTCGGTCGCTGGTCGCGCCGCGCCGACGTCCTGGGTGGACACGCGACCCTTAGCCACGCCCGGGTCCGGCTGCTGTTGCCGGACGACTTACCGCGCCCCACGGGTTGTCCGGCGTGAGCACCGTGCTCATCTGTGACGACCACCGGATCGTCCGGGAGGGGCTGCATGAGTTCGTCCGCTGGGTGCCGGGAGTGGAACGCGTCCTGCTCGCCAGGTGCGGTGAGGAGGTGCTCGCCCGCTACCCGATCGAGCATCCGGACCTGATCCTGATGGATGTCCGGATGCCGGGGATCGGCGGCCTCGAGGCGACCCGCCGCCTGTTGGCGCGATACCCCGAGGCCACCGTGCTCATGCTCAGCGCCGCGGATGACCCCGACGAGGTGGCGGCGGCCGTGGGCTCAGGCGCGCGTGGTTACCTGCTCAAGGACGTCTCGCACGAGGAGCTGTGCACAGCGGTGGTGCATGCCCTGGACGGGGACGACCTGGTCGGGACGGCGATGCGACAGGCAATGACGATCCGCCGGAGCCGCACCAGCCGGACGCTACTGACCGAACGTGAGCTACAGGTGTTGCGCGGCATGAGCCGAGGGCGCAGCAACGGCCAGATCGGTCGCGAACTGTTCCTATCCGAGGACACGGTGAAAACCCACGCCCGACGGCTGTTCCGCAAGCTGGAAGTGAGCGACCGGGCGCAGGCCGTCGCGCTCGGCTTCCGGCGCGGCTGGGTCAGCTGACCCCTAACTAACGTCGGCCGGGCGCTGCGGCGGGTTCAGTCTTCAGCGTTCTCGGCAGTGTCCAGCACGCCGTCGGCGAAGCCGCGGGCGTAGTCCCAGCTGACGTACTGCGCGGGGTCGGGGTCAAAGGCGGGCTCATGCACCCGCATCTGACCGAGGTCGAGCAGGTGGCGCAGGTTGCTGTGCAGCAGGTCCCAGCCGAAGTAATGCGGCTCCTGGCAGTCCTCGCAGTCCACCACCAGGCCGCGGACGCTGCGCGGCTCCAGCAGCGTCCGGAACACCTCCAGGTCCTCTAGGTCGGCCAGCACGTCCTCCCGCTCAGCCGGGGACAACGGTTCGGTCACATCATCGTCGGCTGAGCCGGCGGGCCCGAACTGCGACGAGCCGCCGGACCGGGGATCGGTCGGATCGGGCAGGTCGCCGGAGAACGGGTCGGGAGGCGGGGTGTCACGCATGGGTTCACCGTAGCCGGGCGGTGCCGCCGCGGCCGACGGTTATGCTCACTCTTCCCCGCGTGATCGGACTACTGGCGATGGACGTGCCGAGGGCCCTAGCCGGCCTGCCGGAGAAGTTCGCCCTGCTCGGGCTGACCTTCGACGACGTCCTGCTGCTGCCGGCGGCATCTGAGGTCGTGCCGAGCGAGGCGGACACCCGCACTCGGCTGTCTGGCGGCATCGAGCTGCACATCCCGTTGCTCTCTTCCGCCATGGACACCGTGACGGAGGGCCGGATGGCCATCGCGATGGCCCGTCAGGGTGGCGTCGGCGTTCTGCACCGCAACATGTCCATCGACGAGCAAGCGCAGCACGTCGACATCGTGAAACGGTCGGAAGCAGGCATGATCACCTCGCCGGTGACCTGCCGGCCGGAGGCCACCATCGCCGACGCCGACGCCCTGATGGCTCGCTACCGGATCTCCGGGCTGCCGGTCATCGACCCCGACGGCGTACTGATCGGCATCGTCACCAACCGCGACATCCGCTTCGAGCGCGACCACCGCCGGCGGGTTGCCGAGGTGATGACCCGGATGCCGCTGGTCACCGCGTCGCCCGGCGTGGCGGCCGACGACGCCATGGCGCTGCTGGCCCGACACAAGATCGAGAAGCTGCCGCTGGTCGACGAGCGGGACCGGCTGTGCGGACTGATCACCGTCAAGGACTTCGTCAAGCGCGACCGCTACCCGCACGCCACCAAGGACACCGACGGTCGGCTGATGGTCGGTGCCGCAGTGGGCGTCGGTGAGGACGCCTACAAGCGGGGCCGGACCTTGGTCGACGCCGGGGTGGACTTCCTCGTGGTCGACACCGCCCACGGCCACTCCCGGGGTGTGCTGGAGATGGTCCGCCGGTTCACCTCGGACACGCCGGTGGACGTGATCGGCGGCAACGTCGCTACCCGGGAGGGTGCGCTGGCGCTGGTCGAGGCCGGCGCCGACGCGGTCAAGGTCGGGGTCGGTCCGGGCTCGATCTGCACCACCCGGGTGGTTGCCGGGGTGGGCGTGCCGCAGGTGACCGCCATCTACGAGTGCGCGCAGGCCGCGCACGGGGCCGGCGTACCGGTCATTGGCGACGGTGGCATGCAGCACTCCGGGGACATTGCCAAGGCGATCGCGGCCGGCGCCGACTCGGTCATGCTCGGTAGCCTGCTCGCCGGGGTGGAGGAGAGCCCCGGCGAGCTGATCTTCATCAATGGCAAGCAGTACAAGTCCTACCGCGGCATGGGCTCGCTCGGCGCCATGCAAAGCCGGGGGGAGGCTCGGTCCTACTCCAAGGACCGCTACTTCCAGGATGACGTGCTCTCCGACGACAAGCTGGTGCCCGAGGGCGTCGAGGGCCAGGTGCCCTACCGCGGGCCGCTGGAGACCGTGGCGCACCAGCTCGTCGGCGGCCTACGGGCCGGCATGGGGTATGCCGGGACGCCGACGATCGCTGCGCTGCAGGAGCAGAGCCGGCTGATGCGGATCACCACTGCCGGGCTCGAGGAAAGCCACCCGCACGACGTGCAGATGACGACCGAGGCCCCGAACTACCTGGGTCGCTGAGTCGGGGACGGACATGGCAGACGTCGAGATCGGCGTGGGCAAGAGTGGTCGCCGGGCCTACGGGTTCGACGACATCGCGATCGTGCCGTCGCGGCGTACCCGCGACCCGGAAGACATCTCCCTCGCCTGGGAGATAGATGCCTACCGGTTCGAGCTGCCGCTGTTGGCCAGCGCGATGGACTCGGTAGTCTCGCCGGCGACGGCGATCGCGATCGGCCGCCTCGGTGGCTTGGGAGTGATCAACCTCGAGGGTCTGTGGACCCGGTACGACGACCCGGAGCCGGTGCTGGCTGAGCTCGCCGGTCTGGACAACGCCGCGGCCGCGGCGCGGATGCGCGAGCTCTACCAGGTGCCGATCCGCCCCGAGCTGATCGGTAAGCGGATTGGCGAGATCCGCGATGCCGGCGTGGTCACGGCAGCCTCACTCACCCCGCAACGCACCCAACGGCTGCACCGGGCGGTGATCGAGGCCGGGGTGGACCTGTTCGTCATCCAGGGGACAGTGGTTTCCGCCGAGCATGTCTCCAGCCGGTCGGAGCCGCTGAACCTGAAGAAGTTCATTGCCGAGCTTGACGTACCGGTGATCGTCGGTGGCTGCGCGACGTACCAGGCGGCGTTGCACCTGATGCGTACCGGCGCGGCCGGGTTGCTGGTCGGCGTGGGTTCCTGCCAGGCCGGTACGACGCGGGGGGTGATCGGCGTCGGGGTGCCGATGGCCACCGCGATCGCGGACGCGGCCGGCGCCCGCCGCGACTACCTCGACGAGTCCGGCGGTAGGTACGTGCACGTCATCGCCGACGGCGCCATGCGCACCGGCGGGGACATCGCCAAGGCCATCGCCTGCGGCGCCGACGCGGTCATGCTCGGCTCGCCGCTGGCTCGGGCAGCCGAGGCGCCCGGTCGCGGCTATGCCTGGGGGATGACGGCCGGTCATCCCGACCTGCCGCGGGGCACTCGGCTGCGGATGCCGGCCGCCGGGTCGCTGCGCGAGATCCTGCTCGGCCCGGCGTCGGTCGACGACGGCACGGTCAACCTCTTCGGCGGTCTGGCCATGTCGATGGCGATGACCGGCTACTCCACCCTTAAGGAGTTCCAGAAGGTGGAGGTGATGGTGGCGCCGGCGCTGCAGACCGAGGGCAAGGCGCTGCAGCGGGCGCAGCGCGTCGGAATGGGGGGTTGACCGGGGCCCGCGCGGGGTCGTCCGCGGGAGCCTGCGCGTTAGCCGAGCTTGGGCAACGCTCGGCGGATCGTGCGCGCCGCCTGGGCGATCCGTTGCTCGTTCTCGATCAGAGCGAACCGGACATAGCCCTCGCCACCCAGGCCGAACCCGACTCCGGGCGAGACCGCCACCTTGGCCTCGGTGACCAGCATCTGGGCGAAGTCCAGCGAGCCCATGTCCGCATACGCCGCCGGGATTGGCGCCCAGACGAACATGGTTCCTTTCGGCCGCTCGATCTCCCAGCCGATCCGGCCGAAGGAGTCACACAGGGCGTCCCGGCGTCCTTGGTAGATGGCCGCCACTTCCTTGGGGTAGTCCGGCGCATCGTTCAGGGTCACCGTGGCGGCGATCTGGATCGGCTGGAAGGTGCCGTAGTCCAGGTAGCTCTTGATCTTCTTCAGCGCGGCGACCACCTTGGCGTTGCCGACCAGGAAGCCGACCCGCCACCCCGCCATGGAGAAGCTCTTGGTCAGTGTGTAGAGCTCGACCGAGCACTCCTTGGCCCCGGGCACCTGCAGCACGCTCGGCGGCGAGTAGCCGTCGAAGGCGGTGTCGGAGTAGGCGAAGTCGTGCACCAGCACGACGTCGTTGTCGGCCGCGAAGCGGACCAGGGCCGTCATCGCGTCGAGGTCGATGCAGGTCGTGGTCGGGTTGTGCGGGAAGGAGCACAGGATCACCCGCGGCCGCGGCCACTGGCTCTGGAACACGTCGATGCAGCCCTGCAGGAAGTCGCGGTCGCCGTCGCCGGTGACCCGGACTTGTGCCACCTCCGCCCCGGCGAACAACGGCGCGTAGATGTGGATTGGGTAGCTCGGCGTCGGCACGATGGCGGAGTCGCCCGGACCGAGCAGCACCCACATCAGGTGCGACAGGCCCTCCTTGGCTCCGATCGTGCTGACGATCTCGGTCTCCGGGTCAAGCTCGACGCCGAAGCGGCGCAGGTAGAGATCGGCGAGCGCGGAGCGCAGCTTCGGGATGCCGGCGGACAGCGAGTAGCGGTGGTTGCGTGCGTTGCGGGCGGCTTCGGCGAGCTTTTCCACCGCGATCGACGGTGATGGGATGTCCGGGTTGCCGAAGCCGAGGTCCACCACGTCGTGGCCGGCCCGCCGGGCGGCGGCCTTAAGGTCGTTGATGATCGTGAAGACGTACGGCGGCAGGCCGTTGATCCGGCGGAACTGGTACTCGTCCAAAGACACGTCGTCGGCCCTCTCCCCACCCCAGGTCACCAGGTTATCCTCGCCGGTCCGCATACCCTTGCGCTAGATCGCCGCGCCGCCCTGCGCCGGACCGCCCGCCGTCGGCATCGCCGCGCGGCGGGTCCGCCATAGCATCAGGCTTCGAAGGCGATCTGCCGGGTAGGTAACCGGCGGGTAACATCGCCCCAGGTCCCCGCCCTTACCCGGGCACCGTGCGCGCCTAACCACGAGGAGCGGCGATGACCACCACGGCCGAGCGCAATGACGAGCAGCCGCCAGCGGCCGGAGGCAACGCCACGCAGGCCCCAGAGAGTGCCGCGCTGGCGCCGGAGCTGGCCGCCCGGCTGCTGCGCCGGGTGACGCTGGCGCCGGGGGAGCACGCCAGCCAGCCGTCGTACGCCCCATTCACCGGCGAGCTGGTCGGCCGAGTGCCGGTCTGCACCGAGGTCGACGTGGACGCCGCCGTGCGCCTGGCCCGGGCGGCGCAGCAGAAGTGGGTTCGGACATCGGCGGCGCACCGGCGGCGGATCTTCCTGCGCTACCACGACCTGGTCTTGGACCGGCAGGACGAGATCCTCGATCTGGTCCAGCTGGAGACCGGCAAGGCCCGCAAGTCGGCGTTCGAGGAGCTCGCCGACGTGGCGATCGTCTCCCGTTACTACGCTCACACCGCGGCCCGGCAGCTGCGACCCCGCCGCCGCTGGGGTGCGCTGCCGGGGTTGACCGCCGCGACCGAGTACTACCACCCGAAGGGCGTGGTGGGCATCATCGCGCCCTGGAACTACCCGCTGACGCTGCCCATCACCGACGCCATCCCCGCCCTGCTGGCCGGCAACGGGGTGGTGCTCAAGCCGGACTCGCAGACGCCGTTCACCGCCCTGCTGGGAGTGAACCTGCTGCGGGAGGCCGGCCTGCCGGAGGACCTGTTCCAGGTGATCACCGGTGCGGGTCGGTCCATCGGTACGCCGATGATCGACCGCGTGGATTACTTGATGTTCACCGGGAGCACCGCCACCGGCCGACACATCGCCGCTCAGTGCGGCCAGCGACTGATCGGCTTCTCCGCCGAGCTCGGCGGCAAGAACGCGATGGTGGTCTGCGCCGACGCCGACCTGGACAAGACCGTCGCCGGCGCGCTCCGGGCCTGCTTCTCCAACTCCGGCCAGCTGTGCATCTCGATCGAGCGGATGTTCGTCGAGGACGCCATCTACGACGAGTTCGTGCCGCGCTTCACCGAGCGAGTCGCCGCCATGGCGCTGGGCGCTCAGCGGGACTACACCGCCGAGATGGGCAGCCTGATCACGCCTACCCAGCTCGAGGCGGTGGCCGCGCACGTCGACGACGCCGTGGCCAAGGGCGCCACGGTGCTGACCGGCGGCCGGCGACGGCCCGACATCGGCCCCCTATTCTACGAACCGACGGTGCTCACCGGCGTCACCGGCGACATGGACCTCGCGGCCGATGAGACCTTCGGCCCGGTGGTGTCGATCTACCGCGTGAAAGACCGGGAGGAGGCGGTCCGCCGCGCGAACGACACCGACTACGGCCTGAACGCCAGCGTGTGGTCCAAGGACACCGCGGCCGGCCGCGAGCTGGCCACCCGCCTCCAAGCCGGCATCGTCAATGTCAACGAGGCGTACGCCGCAGCCTGGGCGTCTACTGACGCCGCCATGGGTGGGATGAAGGCCTCGGGCGTCGGCCGTCGTCACGGCGTGGAGGGCATCCGCAAGTACACCGAGTCCCAGACCGTGGCCGTCCAGCGCGGGCTGCCCATGGGTGCACCGCCGGGGATGAGCGAGCAGACCTACGCCAAGGTCATGACGATGTCGCTGCGGATCCTCAAGCGCACACCTTTCGTCCCCTAGCCGGCGAGTGCCGACGCCGCCCGGAAGAACCCGGAAGAAAGGACAGCAGACGTGACCGAATTCGACTACGACGTCGTCGTCATCGGCAGCGGCTTCGGCGGCAGCGTGACCGCGCTGCGGCTGACCGAGAAGGGCTACCGCGTCGGCGTCCTGGAGGCCGGTCGCCGCTACACCAACGAAACGTTGCCCAAGACCAGCTGGCGGCTGCGCAAGTTCCTCTGGGCGCCCAAGCTGGGGCTGCACGGCATCCAGCGGATCACGCTGCTCAAGGATGTGCTGATCCTGTCCGGCGCGGGCGTCGGCGGCGGGTCGCTGGTCTATGCCAACACCCTCTATGAGCCGTTGGGTGCCTTCTACGACGACCACCAGTGGCGGCACATCACCGACTGGCGGGACGAGCTGGCGCCGTTCTACGACCAGGCCAAGCGCATGCTCGGGGTCGTCCAGAACCCGACCATCACGCCGTCTGACGTGGCGATGAAGAAGGTGGCCGACGAGCTGGGCGTCGGGCACACCTTCCACCTCACCCCGGTCGGGGTCTTCTTCGGCGACGAGCCCGGCAAGCAGGTCGATGACCCGTTCTTCGGCGGGGTCGGACCGCGGCGTACCGGCTGCATCGAGTGCGGCAACTGCATGATCGGCTGTCGGTACGGCGCCAAGAACCGGCTGGACACCAACTACCTGCACCTGGCCGAGCGCGGCGGCACCCAGGTCCATCCGGATACCACGGCGACCGCCGTCCGACCGCTCGACGGTGGCGGTTACGCCGTCGACACCGTGCGCACCGGGAGCTGGCGCACCGGCACCCCGACGCGCACCTTCCGGGCCGAGCAGGTGGTCTTCTCCGCCGGCTCGCTCGGCACCCAGCGGCTGCTGCACGCCATGCGCGACGGGGGGGTCCTGCCGAACATCTCGCCGCGGCTGGGACAGCTCACCCGCACCAACTCCGAGTCGCTGCTCGGCGCCACCACCCAACGCCGCGACGTCGACTACTCCCAAGGCGTGGCGATCACGTCGTCGTTTTATCCCGACGACCACACCCACATCGAGCCGGTGCGGTACGGCAAGGGCAGCAACATGATGGGGATGCTGTCCTCACTGCTTACCGACGGCGACGGACCGGTGCCGCGGTGGGTGAAGTTTCTCAGCCAGGCGTTGGCGCACCCACTGCACCTGCTGCGGTCGATGATACTGCGGCACTGGTCGGAGCGAACGATCATCGCTTTGGTCATGCAGTCGCTGGACAACTCGATCACCACCTACCGGAAGAAGGGCTTGCTCGGCACCCGGCTGCACTCCCGCAAGGGGCACGGCGAGGCGAACCCGACCTGGATACCGGCCGGCAACGACGCCGCCCGGCGGCTGGCCAAGGTCATCGACGGTCAGCCCGGCGGCACCATCGGCGAGATCGCGAACATTCCGATGACCGCCCACATCATCGGCGGCTGCGCGATCGGGGACTCCCCGGAGACCGGCGTCCTGGACCCGTTCCAGCGGGTGTACGGCCACGAAGGGCTGCACGTGGCGGACGGCTCGGCGCTGTCGGCCAACCTTGGCGTCAACCCGTCACTGTCGATCACCGCCCAGGCGGAGCGGACCATGTCGCTATGGCCGAACAAGGGCGAGGCCGACGCGCGGCCGCCGCTCGGCGAGCCGTACCGGCGGATCGAGCCGGTGATGCCGCACTGGCCAGCGGTGCCGGCCACCGCGCGGGCCGCGCTGCGGTTCACCGCACCGGAGTCGGAACGGATCGCCCAGGCGGCACCCGACCGGCTGGCGCATGGCGAGGTGTCCGACGCCCTGCACTCGGGCTCCATCCCGGATCCGCTCGGCCACGTGAGCTGATTCCCGAGGGGGGCTGGCCTGTCAAGGGGGGTCGGCGGGGCTGTCTGGTACGACGTGGGCACCGACGGGCCGCCTGACAAAGGAACCGCCTGGACGGTCAACTCGAGCCCAGGTGGGCCGCCTGCCTATGAAGACTGCAAGCGCGACAACCGCCCCCACGCTGGCCTTGACGGGCTCGGGCGCGCGCCACGGCGCCTGTCCCTTGTCGTTGCCCCACCCGATTAGGGTGCGGCTCTTCTGGAGTGACGGTCGGAGCTTGATCCAAAGCTGTGGCTGACCTCGGCGGCCATGCCTCTGGGCGCCGTCTCAAGCCGACTCTGCCC
>JADGOU010000375.1 GCA_017882835.1 Frankiaceae bacterium
GGCGCTCTCATCTCGGCGGCCGTCGCGCTGCTGCTTGTCGCAGGCGCCGCGGTCGTGCTGCTGGTCGTCAGGCCGTTCGACCACAAGGCCGGCCGGCCGGCCGCGGCCGGCGCTGTCACGCCGCAAACCACCGCCCCGGCAGCCGCGCCACAGGCGACGCAACCAGTACCGTCAGCGAGCGCGGACAGCTCCTTTGCCACGCTCTACCAGCAGGACAGCGGCGGTGTCGTTCGGATCGAGACTGTGAGCTGCGACGGTGACGGCGTCGGCTCCGGGTTCCTGCTGTCTCCCACTCTGGTGGCAACGGTCAAGCATGTTGTAGACCAGGCCACGGTGATCAGCCTGGTGGTTGACGGCCAACGGACCGTCGGCACGGTTATCGGGTCCGATGCCGGCCAAGACCTGGCGCTGGTACGTGCTTCCCGTCCGCTGGCTGGCTACCAGTTCGCCCTCGGTGCCTCGCTGCCCGCTGTTGGCAGCCGGGTCGCGGCCGTCGGCTTCCCGGAAGGCCAGCCGATCACGCTGACGCAGGGCGGCATCAGCGGCCTACATCGCACCATCACAATCGCCGGCGCCGACCGCTCCGAGCTCATCCAAACCGACACGCCGGTCAATCCGGGCAACAGCGGAGGACCGCTGCTCGACATGTCCGGCGCCGTCGTGGGCCTGGTGGATGCCTTGGACACCCGCGCTAACGGCATCGCGTACGCCATCCCTGCCACCCAAGCCAGCGTTTCCTTCAGCGCCTGGGAGTCCGCCCCCCAAGCACGACCCGCTGCAACCTGCAGCAGCGCCCGCGGACCCGACTACCAGACCCTGCCCGGCTTGACTCAGAGCGACCCGAACGCCCAGGCCGGCCCACTGACCGCGCTGAGCAACTATTTCCACGGCATCAACAGCAACGACTACGCAACCGCCTACGCCATCCTCAGTCCCAGCCAGCAAGCGCGGAGCTTTGAGTCCTTCCGCGCCGCCTTGCTTACCAGCTACGACACGGACTTCCAGGTCCTCGAGGTCACGCCAGGTTCTGGCAGCACAACCGTCGCTCTGGCGTTCACCAGTCTGCAGGCGCCGACACAGGGCCCGTCAGGGGAGACGTGTGACAGGTGGACCCTGGACTACCGAATGATCCAGGACAGCGGCGGCTCCTGGCGCATCGACAACGCGACCGGACACGATGGCTCGTCGCACAGCGCCTGCTGACCTCCTCCGTGCTGGCGCGCTCCTACTCACCGTGATTGTCACGGCAGGCTGCTCCGGTGGCCGCCACCCGGCCTCACCGGATACTGCCAGGCGGGGCGTTGCCGAGCAGGCACCAAGCCCGTCGGGACCCGGACCGGTAATTCCTGCGCCGCAGCCGACCGCCGTGCAGCGCGCCGATGTCGACGCACAGATCGCAGCAATGCCGCTGGACCGCGAGGTCGGTCAAGTGTTCATGACCTATACCTACGGTCGGACCGCCACCGATGACGATGCCACCTCCGTCGCCGCCAACGAGACGCTTTCTGGTGTCCGCGACGGCGCCGAACTCATCAGTCGGTACCACGTCGGTGGACTGCTGCTGCTCGACACCAACCCGCTGGACAACCGCCAGCCGACGGTAGAGACCGGCACCACCGACCCGAACGTCACCGCCGGTTACACAGCCAGCATGCAAGCCGCGGCCGCCGCAGCCGGCGACCCGCCGTTACTGATCGGCGTCGACCAAGAGGGCGGTACCGTCCAACGGCTCAGCAAGCCCTTCCCCCGCTTCCCGGAGCAGGCGCTGCTCGGTCGGCAGTCCGACGGCGTGAGCTTGGCCCAGGCGCAGGGCACGCATCTTGGGCAGCAACTGCTCCCGCTTGGTGTCGACATTAACTTCGCCCCGGTCGCCGACGTCCTCACAAACCCTGCGGACAGCGCCATCGGCACCCGGGCTTTCGGCACCACCGCCTCGGTGGTTTCCCCCCGCGTGGCGGCGGAGGTCCGTGGTCTCGGCGGGGCCGGCGTCGCCGCCACCCTCAAGCACTTTCCCGGGCACGGATCCACCGGCGTCGACAGCCACATCGGGCTGCCTGTCGTCACCCGGTCACTGGCGGAGCTGCAGGCCACCGACCTGCCACCGTTCCAGGCGGGGATCGATGCCGGAGCGCCGCTGGTCATGCTTGGCCACCTACTCGTTCCCGCGATTGACCCGAACTTGCCGGCCTCGCTGTCCTCCGCGACCGTGCACCTGCTGCGTGATCAACTTCACTTCGACGGTGTCATCGTCACAGACGGGCTCTTCATGGGCGCCCTGTTCGGCTATGGCAGCCCAGACCAGATCGCCGTGCAGGCGCTACGGGCCGGCGTCGATCTGCTGCTTCAGCCCCGCAGCTTGGCAACAAGCGTCCCGGCGGTGGAGGTGGCGGTGCGCTCCGGAGCGCTGCCGAAGAGTCGGATCGACGATGCCGTCCGTCACCTGCTTCTACTCAAGCAGCGGCTAGCAGCAGACTGAAGTACGCCTGCTCGGCTCACCGGGTCTTAAAAGCTCATCTGTATTCCGCGTCACGGTACGTGGCGGACATGCCATGCATGTGCTGCTCCTCGCGGCGGGACGGAGTGATGCCCGCCGCCGCCTGCCGCTTGCCCGCGGACCGGTCGCGTGGCACCGGCCGGGTGCCTATCGCCGGCGGCAGCGCCGACCGCGGGCAACGCGCGCCGCTCGGTTGCGGACAGGATAAGTTCCAGGGCAATGCCATGACCGCGGCTGCCGAGATCCAACGAGCTGCGGTCCTTGGCTCGGTAGTGTTGCTTCCAGCCACTGCTCTGGCTGCAGGTTGGTGGCGTAACGAACCCTGATCGCGCCATAGTCCATAGTGAGGGTGCAGCGCCGTTAGGCGGATTACGCCACTCGGGGGACGCTATGCACGCAAAAGGACTCGGACCATGAGCGCCACGGCACGGCCTGCGCGCTGGGATCCGACTGCGCGTGGCGGTGCAGGTGGCTGGGTCGCCGACGCGGACCCTGATGTCCCCGGCCCGCCGGCGGGACCGGCTCCCAGCGAGGTGGCTGGTACCGGCTCGATGACAGTGCCGCCGCGGCCGGCCAGACCGCCGCCGCGCCCGGCTACCGCTCCTGCTCGCCCGGCATCGCCACCACCGAGCGCTGCGCCGCCGCCTCCGCCGCAGGCAGCCGCCCCCTCTGTGATGTCTGGGCCGGCGTCCGGCTCAGCCGGACGCGGATACGACGCCCCACTAGTTGCAGGTCCGGACCGCGGGTACGACGCGCCGACCGGCGCACGGTTCCTGCCGCCCGAGCACGAGCAGCAAGCGGCGGCTGCCACGCCGCACCGTCGCCGTATGGGCGCTCTCATCTCGGCGGCCGTCGCGCTGCTGCTTGTCGCAGGCGCCGCGGTCGTGCTGCTGGTCGTCAGGCCGTTCGACCACAAGGCCGGCCGGCCG
>JADGOU010000376.1 GCA_017882835.1 Frankiaceae bacterium
CCGAACGCCGTTGGTGGCCGCCAACTGGGCAGATCCCATGGCCACCACCGGGCAGTTTTCATGTCCGCCACTGGGCAGTTCCTACTGGCCATTGACACTAGCGTTCGAATAGATCCCCAAGGTCATCGACACGTCTGCGTGACACCGGACCGCATGATGACCAGCCGGTGGATTCCAGGGCCGTCGGCAGCGTCGCGCAGGTCCGCCTCGCATCGTGAAACGTCATGTGGCGGACACCGGCCTGATCGCATCGAGTGGTAAAACGCCGACTACGGTGGCCGGCTGCCGTCCCGATCACTGACACCCGTACGACGCGCGGCCCGGCTTCGACGACGCTCGGCCAGACGTAGCGATCACCGGTTGATCCTCTTTCGTGGTGATCTGGTTGTGCCGGGGCGTAAGCCGATCACCGGCTGTCGGAAGTCTCCATGCGGACGCAGCAGCCCGACGATCCCGGGTCAAGGCAGGCGCGCATCCCCGTTTGGCCCAGCCCCTCCAGAACACCCTCGAGCAGATTCAGGTTCATTCCGCAAACCAGCTCGGGGTGTTCTTGGGCGAGGGCATGGAATGGGCAGTTGTTCAAGACGATGTCGCTGCCCGTGAGCCGTGGCTCAAAGCCGTGGACCTCAAGCAGGCTCATCAAGGCGCCGGTTTCGGCCGGGCCGGACTGCTCTCGTTGCTCTGGCTGCTCACGCCAGCCTGACTGTTCGCGCGCCATGGCCCGACCGAAGTCCCGCGCCCGCTGGTCAAGGACCTGGCGCGGAGGCTCGCCCGACTGCTGGGCCTGGGCCACGGCACCGGCAAGAAGATGTCCGGCGAGGTCGTAGTGTCGCGGGGGCAGCGAGACTGAGACCTCATCAACGGAGCGTTCGTAGAGCTTGGCCGGGCGTCCTGCGCCTGGACCGGTGCGCCCGCTGCGCCGGGCGAACGAGACTGATAGCAGTCCCAGCTCGGCCAGACGATCGAGATGGAAGGCCGTGGTCCGCCGCGGTATGCCGAGCGCCTCCGTCACCTCGTCTCGACTGACCGGCAGAGCGTGAGCACATACATGCTCATAGATGCCCCGACGGGTCGGCTCATCCAGGCTGGCCACCGCTGCGACATCTGCGGATACCTCGCCCGAGCTCTTGCCAAAGGCTTCGCCAGAGGTCCCCGTGTGCATCGTTCGTCCCATGACTCCGCCCCCTTTTCTGGTTGACCAGCGTCCCATCATCTCTTGACTCATGTGAGTCTACCTTCTATTGTCAATGGATAGTGCTCTTAGAAGGGATCAGGCATGAGCATTACCAGGCTCGAGCACGAGATCGTGGTGCAGAACAGCGCTCAGGACGAAAGTCGGCGCCTGCGGGTGGTCCATGGCCGCCAAGAGGTCAACGTGCCGGCCGCCGAGCGGGCGGTGCGCGACCTGCTGCTGGCCCTTGGCCGCGATCCCTTCTCGCCGCATCTGACGGATACTCCCCGCCGGGTGGCGGAGTCGCTCACCGAGATGCTCACGCCGCGCGAGTTCGATCTGACGACCTTCCCCAACGACGAGAACTACGACGAGCTGGTCCTGGCCAGGAGCATCCCGGTCCAGTCGTTGTGCGAGCACCACATGCTGCCGTTCACCGGCGTCGCCCACGTCGGCTACCTTCCTGGCGAACGCATCCTCGGCCTGTCCAAGCTGGCCCGCGTGGTCGAGCTGTTCGCCCGCGACCTCCAGGTGCAGGAACGCCTGACCGTCCAGGTGGCGAACTGGCTGCAGGAGCACCTGGCCCCGCAGGGAGTCGGTGTCGTGATCGAAGCCGAGCACATGTGCATGTCCATGCGCGGGGTCAAGGCCGGGGGATCGAAGACGATCACCTCTGCCGTGCATGGTGTGCTGCGCGAGGATGCACGTTCGCGCCAGGAGTTCTTCGCGCTGACACGCTCTGCCTGAGTTCTTCGCGCCAGGCTCGCACTGAATGTTCATCCAACCACGATGCAGCCCGTGACCACCATTAGAGCCTGACCACTATCAGAGCCTGACGACTAGCAGAGGAAGTGCCACATGGCCACAGATCAGACATTCGTTATCGTCGGTGCGAGCCTGGCCGGGGCCACGGCTGCCGAGGCGCTGCGCGCCGAGGGTTTCGACGGGCGGGTCGTGCTGATCGGTGAGGAGGCCGAGCGCCCCTACGAGCGCCCGATGCTGTCCAAGGAGTACCTGCGCGGTGAGAAGCCGGCCGCCAAGCTCTACGTCCACGACGAGGGCTTCTACCCTGACAACGGCATCGAGCTGATGACCGGCACGCGCGTCGAGTCCCTGGATCCGGGCGCCCACGAGATCACTCTGGCCGGTGGCGCCCGGATGTCATACAGCCGACTGCTGCTGTCCACCGGCGCGGCCCCGCGGCGTCTTCTCCTGCCGGGCGCTGACCTGCCCGGGGTGGCCTACCTGCGGGCCATGGGTGAGTCCGATGCTCTTCGGGCGGCGATCACGGCGGCGAGCCGGGTCATCGTGATTGGTGCCGGGTGGATCGGGTCTGAGGTTGCCGCCTCGGCGCGCCAGCTGGGCGCGCAGGTCGCGATCGTCGCGCCCGAGGCCGTGCCACTCGTGCGGGTCCTGGGCCCGGAAGTCGGCGGCGTCTACCGCGACCTGCACGCCGGGCACGGGGTCGACCTGCACCTGTCCACCCAGATCGAAGCCATCGTGGGCAACGGCGCCGCAAGTGGGGTGCGCACTACGGACGGTGTGGTCATCGAGGGCGACCTGGTGGTCGTGGGAGTCGGTGTAACGCCTCGGGTCGAACTGGCCAGGGACGCCGGTCTAACCGTTGAGAACGGCATCGTCGTCGACGAGTTCCTGGCTACCAGCGCCCCCGATGTCTTCGCCGCCGGCGACGTGGCGGCGACCTGGAACACCAGGTACACCAAGCGCATCCGGATGGAGCACTGGGCCAACGCCCTGAGCCAGGGCCCGGTCGCGGCGCGCAACATGCTCGGCCAGCACACGGCATACGAGAAGCTTCCCTACTTCTACTCCGACCAGTACGACCTCGGTATGGAGTACAACGGCTACGCCGACGACTGGGACGATGTCGTGGTCCGCGGCGACACGGCAGGGCGGGAGTTCCTGGCCTTCTGGCTCAAGGACGGGCGAGTGCTGGCCGGCATGAACGCCAACATCTGGGACCAGGGTGACGACATCAAGGCCCTTATCCGAAGCGGCGCCAGCGTCGACCCGGACCGCCTCGCCGACCCGTCGGTCCCCCTGGCCGACCTGCCCGCCAGCCCCGCAGCCAAGGCCGGCGGGCCCAGTCGGGGCTGAGATGGGCTGGGCAGGCTGGGCACCTTTTCGGGGTGGTCGCCACCACGGCCCTCACCGCCGTGATGATCGCCGCCCAGATGGCTGGGCTAACCCGCCTCAACCTTCCCCTCGTGCTGGGCGCC
>JADGOU010000377.1 GCA_017882835.1 Frankiaceae bacterium
TGTGGGCCGCCGTCGAGACGCTGGTACTGGAGGCGCATGTCGAGGGCGGCAGCGTGCCGGCCGAGGCGCTGGCGCCGGTGCGCGCCGCGGCGCCGCCGACCCCGGCGGCCGTGGCCGAGATCGAGGCGGTCACCCAGCACGACGTGATTGCCTTCCTGACCGCCTGGGCAGACAACACCGACCCGCGGGACGCCGCGGCGTACGTCCATTTCGGCATGACCAGCAGCGACCTGCTCGACACCGCGCTGGCGGTGCAACTGGTGGAGGCCAGCGACATCCTGCTGACCAAGGCCGACAACCTGGTGGCCGCCCTGCGCGACCTCGGTCTGGAGCACCGCTCCACGCTGCGGGTCGGACGCACCCACGGCATCCACGGCGAACCGGACACGTTCGGGCACCGGCTGGCCGACTTCGCTTTTGCCGCGGCCCGCTCCCGCGACCGGCTGCGTCGGGCCCGTGCGGCCGTCGCGGTGGCCAAGGTGTCCGGCGCGGTCGGCACCTACTCCAACATCGAGCCAGCCGTCGAGCGCTACGTGGCCGAGCGGCTCGGCCTGCGCCCGGCCGACGTCGCCACCCAGGTCGTGATCCGCGACGGGATCTCCGAGTGGGTGGCCGCGCTGGCGGTGCTGGCGACGGTGTGCGAGGCGGTGGCCCTGGAGGTGCGGCATGGCCAGCGCACCGAGGTCCGCGAGCTCTCCGAGCCCTTCGGCGCTGGTCAGAAGGGCTCGTCGGCGATGCCGCACAAGAAGAACCCGATCATGTCCGAGCGGATTTGCGGTCTGGCTCGGGTGGTCCGGGCGCAGGTCGTGCCGGTGATGGAGGGCATCCCGCTGTGGCATGAGCGGGACATCTCGCACTCGTCGGTCGAACGGGTGGCGCTGCCCGACGCCGCGATCGGCACCGACTACCTGCTGCACCTCACCACCCGGCTGGTCAATGGCCTGGTCGTGGACGCCGACCGGATGCGGGCCAACCTCGACGCCACCGGCGGCCTGATCTACACCAGCGCAGTGCTGCTCGAACTGGTGGCCGTCGGGATGTCCCGCGAGGACGCCTACGCGCTTACCCAGGCGGCGGCGATGCGCTCGTGGGAGTCCGGTACGCCGTTTCGGGAGACCCTGCGCGCCGCCGCCGCGGGGGCGAACCAGCCGCTGGACGAGGCGGCGCTGAACGAGGTGTGCCGGCCCGAGCGTTACGTCGCCCGGCTGGGTCCGGTCTTCGCCCGGCTCGCCGAGCTGTCGTGACGACTGCGGCGGCGCCAGACCCCCTGGCCGGTCTGGCCGGCCGCCACCTCGGCTCCGGCAAGGTCCGCGAGCTCTACGCGGTCGGTGCCGAGCGCGTGCTGCTGGTCGCGACCGACCGCATCTCGGCGTACGACGTGGTGCTGCCGAGCCAGATCCCGGACAAGGGCGCGGTGCTCACCGCGCTGTCGCTGTGGTGGTACGACCGGCTGGCCGACGTCGTGCCGAACCACGTCGTGACCGCCCGGGTGGCCGACTACCCGGCCGAGCTCGCGCCGTACGCCGAGGCGTTGCGCGGTCGTTCGATGCTCTGCCGGCGGTTGGGCATGCTGCCGGTGGAGTGCGTGGCCCGGGGCTACCTGGCCGGGTCCGGCCTGGCCGACTACAACCGGACCGGCGCGGTCTGTGGCGTTCCGTTGCCGCCTGGGCTGCTCGACGGCGCCGAGCTGCCAAAGCCGATCTTCACGCCGGCCACCAAGGCCACCGCGGGACACGACGAGAACGTGTCGGCCGCCGCGGTGGCCGCGGCGGTGGGTGCCGAGGTCGCCGCCGAGCTGGAGCGGTTGACGCTGGCGGTCTACACCCGCGCCCGCGACATCGCTCGGGACCGCGGCATCCTGCTGGCCGACACCAAGCTGGAGTTCGGCTGGGATGTCGCCGGCGTGCTGCGGCTGGGGGACGAGGTGTTGACGCCCGACTCGTCCCGGTTCTGGCCGGCCGAGGCGTGGGCGCCCGGGTGCGTCCAGCCCTCGTACGACAAGCAGTTCGTCCGCGACTGGCTGGTCACCGACTCCGGCTGGGACCGGCACTCGGCGCCACCGGCGCTGCCCGAACACGTGGTGACAGCTACTCGAGCCCGTTACGTCGAGGCCTACGAGCGGCTGACCGGCAGCTCGTTCGCCGATTACCTACGCCGGGCTTGATGAGACCGGTCGGCAACGCCGCTCGATACGCTGGCCGCTTCCCGTCGTACCCGTCAGTGTGGAGACTGCGTTGACCCGCGTCGTCGTCGACGTCCTGCTCAAGCCGGAAATCCTCGATCCGCAGGGGCAGGCGATCCTCGGCGCGCTCCCTGCCCTAGGCATCAGTGGCGTCCGCTCCGTGCGCCAGGGCAAGCACTTCGAGGTCGAGCTCGACGGTGCGGCGGACAGCGAGGCCCTGGACCGGGTACGGCGGATGGCCGAGACGCTGCTGGCCAACCCGGTCATCGAGGAGTTCGTCGTGCGCGTCGAGTCTGCACACGCTGGGTAGGAGGTTGTCGACGAGGGGTTCGTATCGGAGGAGCACCGGCCGCATGCAAATCAAGCTCACCTTGGCGCTGCCCCGCGACCAGTTGAGCATCCCGGTGGTCCGACGGCTCTGCACCCAGTCGCTGCGGGTGCTCGGCGCCCGGGAAGAGTGTCAGACGGATCTCGAGGTCGCCCTGACCGAGGCGTGCACCAACGTGCTCGACCATGCCGGACCCACCGACGACTACGAGGTCATTGTCGAGATCACTGACGAGAAGGTGGCCATCCAGATCGTGGACGCTGGCGGCGGCTTCGACTTCTCGCTGGTGGCACAGGGTGCAGCTGACTCACCGCCGGACGCCGAAGCCGAACGGGGTCGAGGCATCCAGCTGATGCGGGCGCTCACTGACCGGTTGACGTTTACCGCTCGGCCGGAACACGGCACGGTCGTGCACATGGAGAAGGACCTGCTCTGGGAGCGGGACGCGCCGATCCACCGGCTCACCGGCTCTACGACGGCCAAGGCAGCGTCGTCGGCCTGGCCAGCGCCACCGGCGCCAAGGTGAACGCCTACAGCCCCGTCGCTGGGATGGGCCCTCACGTCGCCGACGTCCAGACCGGCCAGCTCGGCCCGGCGGAACGCGCCGGCGAAGCCGAGGACGAGTAAGGCGGCGTCCCGGCGGGCGGCCACCACCCCGGGCCAGCCGGCGGTCGGCAGGCCGGCTGGGATCGCCCGCAGGTCGGCGGTGACTAGGGCGTCCCGGCGCGCCGGCGGCCGGCCGTGCTCCCGGCGGATCCCGGCCAGCAGCTCGCCGACGTGCGGGTGCGCCCGGGGGGCGGGGTGGCCGGCCTGGCGGTGGGTGAAGTTGACCGCGGCCACCCACCGGGCCAGCGTGGCCGGGACGTAGGCCGGCCCGGCCGGGTCGGTGACCGCGGCGGT
>JADGOU010000378.1 GCA_017882835.1 Frankiaceae bacterium
GCGCACGACGGCCTGGTCGCCCGGATGAGTCGACCGTACGAGTTCGTCGTACCGCCGCTGCCCAACCTGCTGTTCACCCGGGACTCCAGTGTCTGGGTAAGCGAGCGGGTGGCGGTGACCAGCCCGTCGATGCCGGCCCGTCGGCGGGAAGCCGCCCTGATCGACGCGATCTACCGCTACCACCCCCGGTTCGCCGGGACCGGCCGGCTCTACGGCGGTGGCGGCGAGGCGTGGTTCGAAGGCGGCGACGTGCTGCTGCTGGCCCCGGGCGTGATCGCAGTGGGGGTAGGGCAGCGAACCACGGCCGCGGGAGTGGAGGCCTTTGCACTGCAGGCCTTCGCCGCTGGCGTGGCACGGACGGTGCTCGCCGTACCGGTGGCCCAGGAGCGGGCGACGATGCACCTGGACACCGTCTGCACGATGGTCGACGTCGACGCCGTGCTGATGTACCCGCCGGTGGCCGACACCCTCGAGGCGTACGTCGTCACGCCGGGGAACGCTGAAGCCAGCGCCGGGGAGGCCGCGAATGCGCTGCTAGTGACCGGCCCGCGGCCGTTTCTGGCCGCCGCCGCGGACGCGATGGAGATCGACCGGCTCCGGGTGATCGACACCGGGCTGGACGCCGTGACCGCCGAGCGCGAGCAGTGGGACGACGGCAACAACACCCTCGCGATCGGGCCGCGCCTGGCCGTCGCGTACGAGCGCAACGTGGAGACCAACGCCCGGCTGGAGCAGGCCGGAATCCAGGTCGTGCGCATCGCCGGTAGCGAACTCGGCAGCGGCCGGGGCGGCCCGCGATGCATGTCCTGCCCGGTCTATCGGGACTCGGACTACGAAAGCGCCCGGGCGCCGTCGACGGGGGATGCGACAGCGCCCGAGCCATTCCCAGGGTAGCGACATATTGCCGGCCGGCAAGTGCGCCACGGCGCGGCGGAACGCCGAAATTGGAGCCGGCGAGCGAGGCGCGACTTGACCCGGCATCCTCGGAGGTCGGCGGTCCGGATCGGCGCCGGAAGGACGGCCAGCATGCGGGTTCTCGTCACGGGTGCGTCCGGCTTCATCGGCGCCCGACTGGGCGCGGAGCTGGTGCGCGCCGGCCACGACGTCCGCGCGATGACCCGCAATCCCGAGCGGTACGCCGCGACGGGAACGCCCGTCTTCGGTGACGTGTCCGACCCGGACTCGCTGCGCGCCGCCCTGGATGGCGTGGAGGCGGCGTACTACCTGGTGCACTCCCTGGACGCGGTCGACTTCGTCCGCCGGGACGCCGGGGCGGCGCTGGCCTTCGGGCGGGCCGCGCGGGGTGCCGACCTGCGGCGGGTCGTCTACCTCGGCGGCCTGGGCAACGACGCCGATCAGCTCTCGGCCCATCTGCGCAGTCGGCGCGAGGTTGAGCGACTGCTCACCGCCACCGGCGTGCCGGTCACCGTGCTGCGGGCCGGCATCGTGCTCGGCGCCGGCGGTCTGTCCTTCGAGCTGATGCGGCAGCTCGTCGTGCGCCTGCCCGTGATGGTCACCCCGCGTTGGGTCAAGACCCGCTCGCAGCCGATCGCCGTGACCGACGTCGTCGCCTACCTCGTCGGCGTGCTGACGGCCGACGAGGCCGCCGGCCAGACGTACGAGGTGGGGGGACCGGAGGTCCTTGCCTACCGGGAGATGCTGGTTCGGGTCGCCCGGGCGGTGCACCGCCGGCTCTACGTCTGGCCGGTCCCCCTGCTCACGCCCCGGCTGTCCTCGGCCTGGCTGGCGCTGGTCACCGACGTGACCGTTCCGGCGGCCCGGGCGCTGATCGACTCGATGACGAACGAAGTCATCGTGTCCGACCCGGCTATCCAACAGCTCGTGCCCCGAGATCTGCTGGGCTTCGACGACGCGGTCCGCCTCGCCCTCGAGGAGGGACGCGGGGATGGTCGCCACCGGGGCTGAGCCGGCAGCGCCGGCTCGCTGGCGGCGCCGGCAGGTGGCGATGGCTGCGACCGCGGTCGTCGGCGCCCTGCTGCTCGGAGCCGGGGTCGCGCAACCGGCCGGGTCCGCCTGGTTTTACGGCCTCACGGTGCTGGTCGCCGCCGTATGGATCAGTGGGGCCATCCTGGCGGACCGGCTGGCTCCCTCGGCCGGGGGTGTTCTGCCGCTGGGTCGTCGCGCCGTGCTCCCTCCGTTGCTGGTGGCCGCGGCGGCGTACGTCTTCTTCGCGGCCTGCTCGCTGCTGGTGCGGCTGGTCCCGCCGGTCCAGCACGCGCTGGCCACAGTCCTCGGGCATGCCCGCGGCGGCTCGATGGTCCTGGTCCTGGCCGTCGCGGCGCTCAACGGCGCCGCCGAGGAGGTGTACTTCCGCGGCGTGCTGTACCAGACCGTCGCCCGGACCAACCCGGTGCTGGTGACGACGACCGTCTACGCGCTGGTGACTGCCGGCACCCGCAACGTCGCGCTGGTGCTGGCGGCGGTCGTGATGGGTTTCATCTTCGCCCGGCAGCGCCGAGTCGCCGGCGGCCTGCTCGCGCCGGTCGTGACCCATCTGGCCTGGTCGTTGCTCATGGTGCTGCTGCTACCACGGTAGCAGGGGCGGACCGGCCGCCGAGCCGGGTCAGGTCCGGCCCAGCTGGGTCAGCACCTGCACCGGCCGGTTGGTGATCACCGCGTCCACACCCAGGTCCAGGACGTACTCAACGTCGGCGGGTTCGTCCACGGTCCAGACGTGCACTCGGCCGCCGGCGGCGTGCACCCGGCGGACATAGTCCGGCTCGTGCCGCAGCACCGACAGCGACGGCCCGGCGATGTCGGCGTGCGTCGGCAGGGTGCCATCGCGCAGCCATACCTGCAGCCAGTTGAACAGCAGCACCCGCGGCAGCCGCGGGGCGCGGGTGCGCACCCGGCGCAGGCTGACGGAGGCGAAGCTCATCACGGTGACCCGGGACTTGGCACCGGCGCGCGGGTCGCGCAGGCCGTAGCGGTGCAGTAGCCGGACCAAGGCGTGCTCGACCTTGCCGGCGTACCTGGTTGGGTGCTTGGTCTCCACGTGCAACTGCACCGGGCGGTCACAGTCGACCACCAGCTGCAGCAACCGATCCAGAGTCAGCACCCGGCTGACGTCGGTGTCCGGCTCCTCCGAGCTGGCGGCGAGCAGTGCGTCGCGGTCGCCGGCTCGCCAGGACCCGAAGTCCAGCTCGGCGAGATCCGCCAGCTCCAGGGTGGAGACCACGCCACGCCCGTTCGAGGTCCGGTTGACCCGCCGGTCGTGGACGCAGACCAGGACGCCGTCGCGGGTCAGCCGGACGTCACACTCCAGCGCGTCGGCGCCCTCCTGCACCGCCTGGTGGTACGCGGCCAGGGTGTGTTCCGGTACGGCGTGCGAGGAACCCCGGTGGGCGACCACCTGAACGGTCGCGGGGTCCCGAAGCGGCCG
>JADGOU010000379.1 GCA_017882835.1 Frankiaceae bacterium
CCGCCGGCGTCGACGACCCGGCCAACCGCGCGCGCGGGCTGGCGCTCACCGACCGGCTGGCGGGCACCGCCGGGACGCGGCAAGTGTCGTCGTACTGGTCGACCGGCGGCGCCGTACCGCTGCGGAGCCGGGACGGCACGAGTGCGCTGGTCCTCGGCCGGCAGGACAGCGCCGACGCGGCGGCGATAGACCGCATCGACGCGCTGGCCCGCACCAGCTCCGCGGCCGGCTTCGACGTGCGAGTCGGCGGGGGAAACGCGGTCGGCGACGCGATCGGTACGACGATTCAGGCCGACCTGGCCAAGGCGGAGGCGGTCGCCGTACCGGTGAGCCTCGTCCTGCTTGTCTTCGCCTTCGGCAGCCTGGTCGCCGCGTCGCTGCCGCTGGCCATCGGCGCGGTGGCGGTGGTGGGCACGCTCTTGGCGCTGCGCCTGCTGGCCGCAGTGACCGACGTCTCGGTGTACTCGGTCAACCTGACCACCGCGCTCGGGCTTGGGCTGGCGGTGGACTACAGCCTGTTTGTCGTCACCCGCTACCGCGAAGAGCTGCGGCGCGGACTGGCCACCGAGGCCGCGATCGTCGCGGCCGCCCGCACTGCCGGCCGGACCGTGCTCTTCTCCGGGCTGACCGTTGCGCTTTCGCTGGCCGCGCTGCTGGTCTTCCCGCTGTACTTCCTGCGCTCCTTCGCCTACGCCGGCATCGCTGTCGTGCTGCTCGCCATGGTCGGCGCGCTCGTCGTGCTGCCGGCGCTGCTGGCCGCGCTCGGTCCGCGCATCGACGCGGTGGACGTCGGGGCCTGGGTACGGCGTCGACTCGGCCGGCCACCGCGGCGCGCGCCTGGCGAGGGCACCGGGTTGTGGCACCGGCTGGCGATGCTGGTCATGCGCCGCCCTGTAGTGCTGGGCACCGCGGTGGTCGTGCTGCTACTCGGGCTCGGCCTGCCCTTCCTCGGCGTGCACTTCGGCCTGCCGGACGACCGGGTGCTCGCGCCGGGCGCATCCGGACGGCAGGTTGCGGACGTGCTGCGCTCCGACTTCGCGTCGCAGGAGACCGCGGCGCTGTCAGTAGTGGCGCCTGGGGCCGGGGACCCGGCGAGCCCGGCGGTGGCGGCGAGCACTGCGGCGTACGCCGGCGAGCTCTCCCGCCTCCCGGGCGCGGTGCGGGTCGACGCGGTGACCGGCAGCTATGCCGGCGGGGGGCAGGTGGCGCCCGCCGTGCCGGCCGCCGACCGGTTCGCCAGTCCAACCGGCACGTGGCTGTCCGTGGTCTCGGCCGCGGAGGCGTACTCCGCCGCCGGGGAGCGGCTCGCCCGCGACGTGCGGGCGGCGCCGGCGCCGTACCCGGTGCTGGTCACGGGGGACAGCGCCCAGCTGGTCGACACCGAAGCCGCGGTGGTGGCGAAGTTGCCGCTGGCCGCCGGGGTCATCGGTGGCGCGACCCTCGTGCTGCTCTTCCTGTTCACCGGCAGCGTGGTGCTGCCGGTCAAGGCGATCGTGCTCAACCTGCTCAGCCTGACCGCGACCTTCGGCGCCATGGTGTGGGGCTTCCAGGAGGGCCACCTGCGCGGGCTGCTGGGCGACTTCACCGTCACGCACACGCTCGATACGACGACGCCAATCCTGATGTTCTGCGTCGCCTTCGGGCTGTCGATGGACTACGAGGTCTTCCTGCTCTCTCGGATCAAGGAGGAGTACGTCGTCACCGGCGACAACCGGCTGGCGGTGGCGCACGGCCTGGAACGCACCGGTCGGCTGGTCTCGGCCGCGGCGGCGCTGATCGCGATCATCTTCCTCGCCTTCGCTACCTCGTCGGTCACCTTCATCAAGCTGATGGGCGTCGGGTTGGCGCTGGCGGTCCTGGTGGACGCGACGCTGGTCCGCGGCGTGCTGGTGCCGGCGTTCATGCGGTTGGCCGGTGGCGCCAACTGGTGGGCGCCGGCACCGCTGCGCCGGTTGCATGCCCGGATTGGGCTGACCGAGGAGCCGGGGCCGGCTGCGGGGCCGGCTGCGGGGCCGGCTGCGGGGCCGGCTACGGGGCCGGCTGCGGGGCCGGCTGACGCCGACCAGGCGCAGTTGCGAGCGTCGCCGTGACCGCCCAGGCCCGGCGGCACCGGGCCCGGCGCGGCTCCGGGGACCTGCTCCGGGCAGAGATCCTGACCGCGGCCGAGGAGCTGCTGGTGGAGACCGGCAGCGAGGAACTGGTCTCGGTGCGGGCCATCGCCGATCGAGTGGGGGTCACCACACCCTCGATCTACCTGCACTTCGCCGACAAGCAGACACTGCTCGACATCGTCTGCGGGCAGGTTTTCGCCCAGCTGGACGAGCGGATGGAGCAGGCGTCCCGCGGGGTGGCGCCGCCGTTTGAGGCGCTGCGCCGACGCGGGATGGCTTACGTCGAGTTCGGCCTGGCCAACGCGGAGCACTATCGGATCCTGCTGCTGCGCCGCCCGGTCGAGGGCGCCGACGCCGACTCGACCGACGCCTCCGTGGCGGCGTCGGCCTTCGGGCACCTCGTCGACGCCGTACAGGCCTGCATCGACGCCGGCACCTTCGGGGCGGACGAAGATCCCCGGGCTCTCGCGCTGGTGTTGTGGGCGGCCGTGCACGGGATCACCGCATTGCTAATCGCCAAGCCGCACTTCCCATGGCCGGCCGACCGAGAGGCGATCGCCGACCTCGTGGTCCGGACCGCTGGTCTCGGGCTGGTGATGCGCGGTCAGCTCGCAAGCATGCAATCCACGCCCGGCGCCTAGGTGCGGTGCGCTGTCGGATGTGACGCTGGGCCACAGCACTTGGTCACCGGGACGCATGACGTGGGCGACTGCCGAAACAAACCCAGGCGGCCTCCTCCGAAGGGGAGATCAGCGGTGAGCAGCAGCGCCTCTGCGCACGCCGTACGCGCCTCGCCGCCCCCTCCAGCTGCGATGTTGAGCCCACGTGCGGATCACCCCGTGGGATGCGCACGTGTGCTCAACATCGGCGAGGGATCGGTGGATGCGGGCGCTCGCAAGACCGCCGCTGGAGGAGCTCGGTCGTGGCCCGGCGGCAACCTTCTAGTTTCTAGTCAGACCGCTCCTGCCCATCGTCGCCGAGGAAGCCAGCCAGCCGCCCACTACGGCCTACCGCCCGCAGCCGGCGCTCGGTCACCTCCCGGACGGCCGAGCTGGTCGCCACCAACAGCTGGTCACCGCTGCGCAGCCGGGTGTTCTCGTCCGGCACGATCGCCCGGCCATCGGTGACCACCAGACAGATCGCCGCCGCCGCCGGCAGCCGCAGCTCCCACACCTCGACCCCGTTCAGGCGGGAGTCCGGCGGGATGCTGACCTGCAACAGGTCAGCGTGCAGGCCGTCCAACGGAGCCGCCTCCACGGTGAGCTCGCGCGGTTCTCCGTGCCTG
>JADGOU010000380.1 GCA_017882835.1 Frankiaceae bacterium
TACTCCGCACTGGCGTACGACGACGACTGCCCCAGCGTGCTCGACGTCGAGGGCATGGCCGAGCGCACCGTCTTGCTCGACGGCTGGTCCAAGACCTACGCGATGACCGGCTGGCGGCTGGGCTACGGCGTGTTCCCGCCGGCGCTGGTGGAGCCCGTGACCCGGCTGGTGGTCAACTCGGTCTCCTGCGTACCGGCCTTCAGCCAGTACGCCGCGATCGCCGCTCTGGAGGGCCCGCCCGAGCCGGTGGCGCAGATGAAGGCGGCGTTTCGCACCCGGCGGCAGGTCGTCGTTGACGGCTTGAACGCCATCGACGGCATCTCCTGCCAGCTGCCCGGCGGTGCGTTCTACGCCTTCCCCAACATCACCGGGCTGGGCCGACCGGCCGCCGCTGTCGCCGGCGGGCTGCTACGGGACGCCGGCGTGGCCTGCGTGGCCGGCACTGCCTTCGGCGCCGCCGGCGAGGGCTACCTGCGGCTGTCCTACGCCAGCTCGGTGCCGCGGCTGCAGGATGCGCTAGCCGGCATCGACGCCTTCGCCCGGGCGACGGCCGGCTGAGATCCTGCCGGGACCTGCCGGGCCCGGCCCAAGGAGTGGTCAGCTGGTCTGGCCGACAGCGCCGGCCATCCGCCGGACGGCCTCCGCCAGCAGATTGGGGGAGGTCCCGAAGTTGAGCCGAGCCCAGCCGAGGCCAGGGGAGCCGAAGCGCGGCCCGGGGCTGAGTGCCACTCGCCCCCCCTCCAGGAACACCTCGGCCGGATCGTCACCGAGCCCCAGCGCCCGGCAGTCCAGCCAGGCCAGGTACCCAGCCTGCGGCGGCTGGTAGCCAACCGCCGGCAGCTGCGCCCTCAGCAGCTCGGCCAGCATCACCCGGTTGCGGTCCAGTTGCCCCACCACGGCGTCCAGCCAACTCACCCCGTGCTCGAACGCCGCGACCGAGGCGATTCCGCCGAGGTGGCCGACGTGGAAACCGACGCCGGGCGGGATGGCTGCGAGCCGCTCCTGCATCACTGCGGACCCCGCGACGATCAGCGCGCATTTCAGCCCGGCGATGTTCCAGCCTTTCGACGCCGAGGTCAGGGTCACGCCGCGAGCAGCCGCCTCCTCGCCCAACCCGGCGTACGGCGTGTGCCGCGCGCCCGCAAGCACCAGCGGGGCGTGGATTTCGTCCGCCACGACGGCGACGTCGTAGCGGTTGGCCAGCTCCGCGATCCGCCGCAGGTCGGCCTCGGCCAGCACCAGGCCGGTCGGGTTGTGCGGGTTGCAGAGCAGGTAGGCGCGCGCTCCGGCCGCAAAGGCTGCCTGGAGTGCGTCGAAGTCGAGCCGCCATCCGACCGACGTGGGCAGCAGCGGCACCTCGACCGCCGGCCGCCCGATGTCTTGCAGCACGGCGTAGAACGGCGGGTAGATTGGTGGATTGATCACCACACCGTCGCCGAGGCTGGTGAGCACCCGGAGCACCTCCGCCACCCCGGTCATGACGTCCGCCACCAGCCGGACCCGGTCGGGGTCAACGATCCAGTCGAACCGGTGGATCGCGAAGCGGACGAAGGCGGCGGCGACCCCGGCCGGCCAGGCGTAGCCGCAGTCGTCCCGCTCGATCGCTGCCGACAACGCCTGCTTGACCGCCGGGGCCAGCGGGAAGTCCATCTCGGCCACCCACGCCGGCAGCACGTCCGGCGGGTAACACGACCACTTGGCGCTGCGCCGGTCGCGCAGCCGCTCCAGCGACAGGCTGGCGAAGTCGAAAGTCTCGATGTTCACGACCAACCCGGCTACGCCAGCCCGAACCGGACGATGGAGACGGCGCCGAGCAGCAAGCAGTAGATCGCGAACGGGGTCAGCGTGCGGCTGGTGAAGTACCGGGTGAGGAACCGGACCGAGACGTACGCCGCGGCGCCGGCGACGATGCTGCCCACCAGCACCTGACCGTGAATGCCTCGACCGTTCGGCCCGAGCAGGTCCGGCACCTTGTAGACGCCGGCGGCAAAGATCACTGGCGTGGCCAGCAGGAAGGAGAACCGGGCGGCGTCCTCGTGCGAGAGCCCCCGCAACAGACCACCGACCATCGTCACCCCCGACCGGCTGATGCCGGCGAACAGGGCCGCGATCTGGAAGCAGCCGATGCCCACGGCCGAGGGCATCGACAGCGCCGCCAGCGTGCGCCGGTCCGTCATGGTCGCGGTGCTTCCGTGGGCCGCGGTCGTTCGTGCCGGCTCGCCATCGTGGGCAGCCAGGGCCGGGTTGCCCCCATCGGCGCTCGGCCGGCGACGAAGCCGTTCGCCGGCCAGCAGGATCCCACCATTGATGGTGAGGAAGACGGCGGCGGCCAGCGGCTTGGCGAACAGCGTGCGCAGCGGGTGCTCGAACACCAGGCCGGTCAGCCCGACCGGAATCGTCCCGATCACCAGCAGCCAGCCGAGGCGGGCGTCGCTGTCGGGGATGCGACGTTCGCGCACGCTGCGGCCGAGACCGGCGAGCACTCGCACCCAGTCCGCCCGGAAGAACCACAGCAGCGCCAGCGCGGTGGCCACGTGCAGGCCGACGATGAAGGCCAGGTACGGCGACTCTGGCGCAGACTGGTCGGCGACCAGTCGCTGCCAGCTACCGCCGACCCAGGCCGGGACCAGCACGCTGTGCCCCAAGCTGGAAATCGGGAACAGCTCGGTGACACCTTGGATCAAGCCGATGACGATGGCCTCGGTGTAGTTCAGCATGGATGCCTTCCGGCCGGTTGGGGCGGAGCGCCGTCCCGGTACGCCGACCGGATGGTCACAACGAGCTCCAGTGCGCTTGTCCGAACGGTCGCCAACACCCGGAGTTGGAACCCGTTGACCGCTGCGCGACGCATCGGTCACCCAAAGTGTGGGGCGCGGCCCCGGGGGACCGCGCCCTCATCACTCGTCTTTGTTGCCGACGAGTCGCCGGCTACACGAACTCAACCAGCACCTGACCGCCGGTCACCGGCTCACCGCTGGCCACCGACATCGCCGAGACGGTGCCCGCCACCGGTGCCGTGATCTCGGTCTCCATCTTCATGGCCTCGAGCACCAGCAGCGTGTCCCCGGGCTCGACGACAGTCCCCGGATCGACGTTGACCCTGGTCACCGTGCCCGAGATCGGTGCTCGCAGCACCTTCTCCTCATTCGCCGGCGCCCGCGCGTGTGCCGGCCGCAGCGGCTCGGTGCCCCCGGACGGCATGACCGAGGACATCACGAAGTTGGCCAGGGACGGCATCGGCTCTGGCTCCACGTCCACGACGACGTCGTAGTCGGTTCCGTTGACGCTTACCTTCAACTTCATAGCCATCCCTGATCAGGCGAGTCGTGGTGGGGGTGCGGCCCGGCGAGCCGGCTACTGGTGACCGTGTGCGACGTGCGGGGCGTGCGCGACCA
>JADGOU010000053.1 GCA_017882835.1 Frankiaceae bacterium
GCTGTCGGACGCCGCCTGGCGCGCCGCCGGCCTGACCCCGATGCCGCTCTGGCGGGACGCCCTGCGGGAGGCGTTCGCACTGCCGGGGGATCCCTGGCGGCCAGCCGGCTGAGTGCCCTCGGCTGAGTCCGGCGGCTGGGCCAGCCGACGCGCGAGCAGGGCAGCCAGAGCGACAGCGGCCGCGGTCGCGCCAGCGAGAAACCCCAGCTCGACTCGGGGGAACAGGCCGCCGACGAGCGCGGTCACGACGCCGAGCGCGCCAACCCCGACTCCCCAGCCCACCGCCACCGCACCGGGTCGCTGCAGCGCAATCAGGGCCTGGCCGAGCACGACCGCGGCCATGTACGCCGTACTGGCCAGGGTGAGGCAGAGCAGGTCGGTTCGGCCGAGGGCGAAACCGGCACCGAAGAAGGCGCGCACCACCTCCGGCCCGACCAGCAGGGCGCCCGCGCAGCTGAGCACCCCGAGCGCCGCTACCAGCCCGCACATGCGCGCCACACCGGCCAGGAACTCGGCCCGCCGGCCGGCGGTGGCCAGTGCCGCAAGTCGCGGGAGCAGTGCGGCCTGCACCGCGGTGAACAGGAACAGTGGCACCCGGGCGACGATGAGGCCGGCCAGGAACTGTCCCGCGGCGGCTCGCTCGGCATCGGTGGCCAGCAGTTTCACCAGCACCGGTCCGGCGTTGACCAGGCCTTGGGCGAGCAGTGAGCCGGTGAGCAGCAGCCCGAGCGCGCCGGAGATCTCCGACCACCGGGCCGGCGGTCCCGGCTCGGCCAACCCCCGCGGTGAGCGGACCACGAGCAGCACCGCCAGCCCGGGTGCCGCGCCCACCAGCAGCGCGAACGGGGCCGATGACCGGACAGCCAGTACCGCGAACAGCACCGAGCCGACCAGCCGCAGGCCACCCTCGAGCGCCAGCTGCGCACCGTATCGGCCGAACCTGCCGGTGCCGGCCAGCGCCCCTCGGGACACGTGGGCGGCCCAAAGACCCACCAGGCTGAGCAGCAGGCCAGCGACCATGGCGCTGTTGCCGTCGAACAGCGGCCGCACGATTGCCGGAGCAGCAGCCAGCGTGGCGGCCGAGACCACCGCGACGACCACCAGGCCGATTGCCGCGGTGCGCAGCAGCACCGGCCGGCCGCCGAGCCGCTGCACCCGACGGGCCGACAGTGCCCGGCCGGTCTCCTGCTCGAGCGGGAGGAACAGGCCCGGGCCGGCGGTGTAGACGATCACCCACAGCACGGACAACGGGGCGAACCGCTCCGGTCCCAGCGTCCGGGCCGACACCGCCAGAAACCCGTAGGCGGATGCGCCCAGGACGAGCAACCCACCCCCGACGGCCAGCGTTCCGGTGGGCAGGAACCCGGTTGGCCGCAAGCTGGTCGGCGGGCTCGTCATCGGGCCGGCCGACGATGCGTCACGGCGGGCCGTCGTCGCGACCCGACTCCACCTGCATGCGCAGTAGCGCTATCTCCTCCGCCAGGATGCGGGTCTCGTCTTCCAGCCGGCTGACCTCCCAGCTCAGGTGGACGCTGATCAACAACAGGGTCAGCCCAGCCACCAGGAAGAGCAGGTTGCTTGGTGCGACGAACCCGAGCGATCGGCCGACGGTGACCAGCAGGCCGGGGAAGATCGCCATCATGACGAGCCCCAGACCTAGGGTCAGCCACAGCACGGCGTACTTCTCCCGCAGCTGGCGCCGGCGCAGCATCTCAACCATGAACACCACGGTGGCGGCCGCTGCGAGCACGGCGGCGAGCTGGACCATCAGGCACCCTCCCGAGCGGTCGGCACACCCCGGGAGTCCGGCCACCGGCGGATCAGAGCCAGCGCCAGGGCGAGGAAGGCGCGGGCCAGGTACAGCCCCGCCTTGACCCGGGACTGACTCGACACCCCGGTTGCCCGGGGGCGCATGCACACCGGGACCTGGGCGATCCGGCAGCCCGCCCGGTGAGCGATCACCAGCGACTCGATGGTGTCGCCCAGGTACTCAGCCGGATAGTGCCGGGCGAACAGCTGCATAACGGTCCGGTTCGCGGCCCGGAAGCCCGAGGTCGTGTCAGTGAGCCGAACTCCGATGATCATAGACAACACTCGGGCGAGAAACCACATTGCCCAGGCGCGCGGACCCCGGACCGCGTATTGCCCACGGTCGGCGAACCGAGCCCCAACCACCAGGTCGGCGTCGGCCAACCGGTCGAGCAGGCCGGCGATCTCCGTCGGGTCGTGCTGGCCGTCCGCGTCGACCTGCACCCCGATGTCGTAGCCGCTGCGGACGGCGTAACGGTACCCGGCGCGCATCGCTCCGCCGACCCCGAGGTTGTAGGGCAGCGACAGTACCTTGGCGCCGGCCTGCGCGGCGACCTCCGCCGTGCGGTCGGTCGACCCGTCGTCGATGACGAGGACGTCGGCCTCGGGCAACAGCGACTGCACCTCCTTGACCACCGTCCCGACGCAGGACTCCTCATCCCAGGCCGGAACCAGCACCAGGAGGCGGCCCGCTGCTGCTGGCGCCATGTCAGCTCAGCGTAGTAGCCAGTGCCGGGCCGACGATCGAACGCTTCCCGGCCCGGCGTGGCGAACTCCACCGACGCCGTCCCTATCCTGGACAGACACCGCCGGGGCGCCGACGACCGGGCCTCCACTGCGGTCGCGACCGCCCGGCTCCGTCGAAGGCTGGCCACGTGCAGACGCTGAAGTACGACACCGAGGTCGACCTCGGCAACGACAACACCAGCCATACGATGATCGTTGCGATGGTTGGCGCCAACTGTCGGGTCCTGGACGTGGGCTGTGCCAGTGGCTACCTGGCCCGGGTGCTGACCGAACGGGGGTGCACGGTCAGCGGTGTCGAGCACGACCCGGCCGCGGTCGCCGAGGCCAGACCGCACCTGGCCGACATCGTGGTCGGCAACGTCGAGGAACTCGACCTGGTGGACCACTTCGGCCGGGCGGCGTTCGACGTGGTGATTTTCGGCGACGTCTTGGAGCACCTGCGCCGGCCGCTCGACGTACTGCGGATGGCTCGTCCCCTGCTCGCCCCGGGCGGCTTCGTCGTCGCCTCCATCCCCAACATCGCCCACGGCGCCGTCCGGCTGGCGCTGCTGGAGGGTCGGTTCGACTACCGGCCACTGGGTCTGTTGGACGACACCCACGTCAGGTTCTTCACCCGGGAGTCGGTGGAGGCGCTGTTCCGGGACGCCGGCCTGATCCCGGTCCAGATGCGCCGAACGACCGCCGGGCTGTTCGAGACCGAGTTCGGCGGCACGCCCGCCGACCACCCGCCGGAGCTGATCGCCCGGATCCTCGCCGACCCGGAGGCCACGACGTACCAGTTTGTGGTCAAGGCCGTGATCGACAACGCGGCCAACGCAGTCCGCGCGCTGCACGATCGGGAGGAGGCGGCCCGCCGTGAGATCGAGTCGCTGCGGCGCGAACTGCAGCAGGCCCGCGCGGCCGCTCGGGAGCGCACCACGGCCGTGATCGACCCCGCCCCGGCGGCAGCGGCGCGGGCGGAGCTCGCCCGAATGCGCGCTGGGCTGGACCGGGTCACCGCGGAGCGCGACCGGGCTCGCGCCGAGCTCGACGCGCTGATGGCCACCCGGCTCATGCGGGCCGCCCGGTTACCCCGCGCGGCGTACGCCCGGCTGCGCACCGGCCCATGAGCCAGTTACCGGCGACTGCGGACGCTCCCCGGCGTACCGCCAGTGAGCTGCGCGGCTTCCGCGAGCTGCTGGTCAACCTGACCCTGCGCGAGGTCCGTGGCAAGTACAAGCGCACGGTGCTCGGCCAGGGCTGGTCGCTACTCAATCCGGTGGCGGCGATGCTGATCTTCACAGCGGTCTTCGGGCTGCTGCTGCGGATTAAGGTCCCCGCCGGCAGCCCCAGCGGGGTTGACATCTTCGCCCTGTGGCTGGTCTGCGGCCTGCTGCCGTGGAACTTTCTCACCAGCGCGATGACCGGTGGCATGGGCGCCTTGGTCGGCAACGCCAACCTGATCAAGAAGGTGTACTTCCCTCGCGAGGTGTTGGTCGCGGCCACTGTGCTGTCGTGGGACGTGAGCTTCGCCTTCGAGCTCGGCGTGCTGGCCGCTGCTTTGATGATCTTTGGCGCCTTTGTGCTGCCGTGGCTGCCGGTGGCGGCCGTCTTCGTCGTGCTGCTGACCGCCTTCGCGCTTGGGCTTGGACTCGCACTGTCGGTGGCCAACGTCTACTTTCGAGACACCACCCACTTCATGAACATCTTGCTGCAGATCTGGTTCTACGCCACCCCGGTGGTCTACCCAATGAGCTACGTCACCGAGGCCGCGCGCAAGCTCGACCAGAAGGGCTTTCGGCCGTTCGGGCACCACTTCCCGCTGGAGTTCATCTACCGGCTCAACCCGATGGAGCGCTTCGTCAACTGCTTTCGGGCCACGCTGTACGACAACCGCTGGCCGGCGCTGGCCGACAGCCTCTACGCCGCCGCCGCCGCAGCGGCGTCCCTGCTGATCGGCTACGCCGTCTTCCGTCGGTACGAGGGCCGGCTGGCGGAGGAGCTGTGAGCTCCGAGTCGGCGGTGGTCGTCGACGACGTCTCCAAGAGGTTCCGACTTTACTCCGAGCGCAACCAGTCGCTCAAGGCGGCGCTGATGCGCCACGGCCGGGCCAGGTACGAGGAGTTCTGGGCGGTTCGCGAGGTCTCGCTGGAAATCAAGCAGGGGGCCACCTATGGGTTGGTGGGGGAGAACGGGTCCGGCAAGTCGACGCTGCTCAAGTGCATCGCGAAGATCCTTCGTCCGGACCGGGGGACGATCCGCACTACCGGCAAGCTGGCGGCGCTGCTGGAACTCGGCTCGGGCTTCCACCCGGAGCTGTCCGGCCGGGAGAACGTCTTCCTCAACGGCAGCATCCTCGGGCTGTCCAAGCGGGAGCTGACCAGCCGGTTCGACGAGATCGTCGGCTTCGCCGGGTTAGAGCAGTTCATCGACCAACCGGTGAAGAACTACTCCTCGGGCATGTACGTCCGGCTCGGGTTCTCGGTGGCCATCAACGTCGACCCCGACGTCCTGCTGGTCGACGAGGTGCTGGCGGTCGGCGATGCCGTCTTCCAGCGCCGCTGTCAGGAGAAGTTCAGCGAGTTCCGCCGGGCCGGCAAGACCGTCGTCGTAGTCAGCCACGCCATGGAGACGGTGCGCACCATGTGCGACGAGGTGGCGTGGCTCGAGCACGGTCGGCTGCTGCGCACCGGACGTCCGGACGAGGTCGTCGACGCCTACGTGGACGAGGGCCGGGAGGACCGCGAGGTGAGCTCCGAACAGGCCGAGTCCCGCTGGGGATCCGGGGAGGTTCGGCTGTCCGCGGTGCAGCTCATCGGCCCGGCCGGCCAACCGACCACGCACGTGCGCACCGGCGACCCGGTCACGATCCGGCTGCATTACCTTGCCCGAAAGCGGATCGCTCAGCCGGTCTTCGGCCTGGCGATGGAGAGCCTGGAGGGCGTCTACGTCTGGGCGCACAACACTCGGGACGCCCAGTGGGTGCCGGACGCCATCGAAGGCACCGGCAGCGTCGACCTCACCATCGACCGGTTGATGCTGCAGCCGGGCACTTTCGACCTCACCGCCTCGGTCGTGACCTACGACACCACGCACGCCTACGACTTCCTGCGGCGCTGCCTGCGCTTCGACGTGGACCACGGCACGCCGCGGGAGTCCGGCGGCCTGGTGGCCCTCGGCGGCCGATGGGGGTTCTCGCCACCGACGGTGCTCGTTGTCGCCGCCACCGAGACCACCGACGGGACGTCATGAGCGACCACGTGGTCCGCGCCGATTCGGCCAATGCGCCGCTGGTCAACCGGCCGGGTGTCGTTTCCGTCGTCCTGGTCAACTATCAGGGCGCCGAGGATACGATCACCTGCCTGCGCTCGTTCGCCGACGTGGACTGGCCGGCGAGCCAGCTCGAGCTGGTGGTGGTCGACAACGCCTCCGGGGACGGCAGCGCAGCGCGGATTCGCGCCGCCGTACCCGATGCGGTCGTGGTGGAGTCGCCGACCAACTCCGGGTTTGCGGGTGGGTGCAACCTCGGTGTCGCGCACTGCACCGGTGAGTACTTCGGTTTGATCAACAACGACGCGCGGGCGCATGCCAACTGGATACGGGCCGCGGTCGAGGTTTTCGAGCGCGACGCCGACGTCGCCAGCGTCGCCTCCAAGGTGCTCGACTGGGACGGCGAAGTCATCGACTACGTCGACGGCTCGCTCACCTGGTTCGGGATGGGCTACAAGCGCGAAGTCGAGCGGCCGGACGCGGTCGGCTACGACGTGGCCCAGGACGTGCTCTTCGGCACCGGCGCGGCGATGTTCGTCCGGGCGGAGGTGTTCCGCTCGGTCGGCGGGTTCGACGAGCGGTTCTTCATGTTCTACGAGGACGTGGACCTCGGCTGGCGGCTCAACCTGCTCGGCCACAAGGTGCGGTTCGAACCGCGCTCGCTGGCCTACCACCGCCACCACGTGACCATGAAGCGGTTCGGTCAGTGGCGGGAGCATTACCTGCTGGAACGCAACGCCTTGTTCAGCATGTACAAGAACTACGACGACGCCTCGCTGGCCCGAGCACTGCCCGCCGCGATGGCGCTCGCCGTTCGCCGCGGAATGGAGCGCGGCGGCACCGACCCGCACGCCCTGGACCTCCAGCGCGGCAGCGGGGGTAGCGCCACCGTCGAGAACGAGGACCAGATGCCGGTCGCCAAAGCGACAATGGCCCCGGTCTTCGCCATCGACGCCTTTTTGGAGCAGCTGCCGTCCCTGCTGGCCGACCGCCGCCGGCTGCAGGCGGCCCGCCGTCGCAGCGACCGGGAGTTGCTGCCCCTGTTCCGGCAGGCGCTGGAGCCCGCGCTGCCGCACCAGCGCTACCTCGCCGGGTACGACGCGGTGGTCGAGGCCTTCGGCATCGACGAGCACTTCGGTGCCCGCCGGCGCGTGGTCATCGTCACCGGCGAGCCGCTGGCGGAACGGATGGCCGGTCCGGCCATCCGGGCCTGGGAGATCGCCTCCGCATTGTGCCTGGAGCACGAGGTCGAGCTGGTCTCACTCGGGGACTGCACGGTCACGCATCCCCGCTTCCGGTGCAGCGCCGGCAGCGGGCGTGACCTGCGCCGGCTGGAGGCGTGGTGCGACGTCCTGATCTTCCAGGGCCTGCTGCTCAACATCCATCCCTGGCTCAAGGACAGCCACAAGGTGCTGGTGGTGGACGTCTACGACCCCTTCCACTTGGAGGCGTTGGAGCAGGCGAAGGACCTGGGCGAGGCCTCCCGGGAGGCGACCGTCCGGGACTGCGTGTCGGCGTTGAACGACCAGCTGCTGCGCGGCGACTTCTTCCTGTGCGCGTCGACCAAGCAGCGGGACTTCTGGCTCGGCCAGATGGCCGCCCTGGGCCGGATCAACCCGGCCACCTACGACGAGGACGAGAGCCTGGAGTCGCTGATCGCGGTGGTGCCGTTCGGGGTGGGCAGCACCCCACCGGTGCACACCCGGCCGGCCATCAAGGGCGTGGTGCCCGGTATCGGCCCGGACGACAAGGTCATTCTCTGGGGCGGCGGGATCTGGAACTGGTTCGACCCGCTGACGCTGCTGCGCGCGGTCGACCGGTTGCGCCACCGCCGCCCCGAGGTCCGGCTGTTCTTCCTCGGCCTCAAGCACCCCAACCCCGGGGTGCCGGAGATGCGGATGACCTGGGCCGCCCGCAACCTGTCCGACTCCCTCGGCCTGACCGGCACGCACGTGTGCTTCAACGAGGGCTGGGTGCCCTACGACGATCGGGCCAACTACCTGTTGGAGTCCGACATCGGCGTCAGTACGCACCTCGATCACGTCGAGACCGCGTTCTCCTTCCGCACCCGGATCTTGGACTACCTGTGGGCCGGACTGCCGATCGTGGCCACCGGCGGGGACACCTTCGGCGAGCTGATCACGCGCCGCGGTCTCGGGGTCGCCGTACCCCCGGGTGACGTCGACGCCCTGGAGGAGGCCCTGTTCCGGCTGCTCGACGACGAGGAGTTCGCCGCCTGCTGCCGCCATCGCGTCCGCGAGGTGGCACCGGAGTTCACCTGGGCGAAGGCGCTGGCGCCGCTGGTGCGGTTCTGTCGGGATCCCCGGCGCGCGCCCGACCTGGCGGCGGGCCGGGGGGGAACCATGGCGGCGCTGCGACCGCCGATGACCGGCGCGCGCGACCCGATGCGGCGGTCGGACTGGCGCACGGACGGCGGGTTGCTGCGCACCTACCTGCGCGAGGGTGGGATCGGAGAGGTCGGCCGCCGCGCCTCCGGTCGGATCCGCAAGCGCGCCCGGCAGCTCGTTGGGCTGCCAGCGCTGCCCGTGCCCTAGCCGATGCCCGCGCGCCCAACCCGCCACAGCGGCTCCCCGTCGGCTCGTCGACTGGCTACCGTCCTCGCCGGCGGCCCGCCCACAGCGGCGTTTGCCGTGCACCTGCTCACCCTCGTGGTCGCATTGGGCGCGTTGGGCTGGCTCGGCCGGCCGCTGTGGTTCTTCGGGGACGAGTGGGAGTTCCTGGTGAACCGAGGCGGGTTCCACCGGCCGCACCTGGGGCTGTGGGACCCGCACGCGCACATGCACTGGTCCACCACTCCGATCCTGATCTACCGCGCGCTGTTCGCTGTGTTCGGCCTCCGCCACTACGCCCCGTACCTGCTACTGGTGCTGCTCACCCACATCGTCACGGCGTACCTGCTGTGGCGGGTGATGCGCCGGGTCGGCGTGCTGCCCTGGGTGGCGACCGGCCTGGCGGCCGTCTTCTGCTTCCTAGGGGGCGGCGAGGAGAACATCCTCTGGGCGTTCCAGATCACGATGAACGGCTCGCTGCTGCTGGGCCTGGTGCACCTGCTGCTAGTGGATCGCGACGGCGGCTACGGGGGCCGGGACGCGGCGGCGCTGGTCGTCGGCCTGGTGGCGCTCACGTTCTCCGGTATCACCGTCACGATGATCGCCATATCGACGCTTGTCGTGCTGCGCCGGCGCGGCTGGCGGCTGGCGGCGCTCACCGCCGCCCCGCCCGCAGTCGTCTACGCCATCTGGTACGTCGTCAAAGCGCGGCACGACACCTTCCATCCGCCGGCGCAGGTGAACGGGTTTGCGGCCCGGGTGCAGGACATCTACACGTTTCTGTGGACCGGCCTCACCCATGTCGCGGATGCCGCGGTGGGCCTGACCGGGGCCGGGGGCGTGCTGCTGCTCGGGTTGCTGTTGTGGTTGCTGCGTCGACTGCCCGGGGACGGCACCGGGTCGCCCGACCGCAGCCGGCTTCCTCCGGGGACCGGGCTCCCCGACGGCATGTCGGCCGCCGAGCCTGAGCCGCCGACCGGGCTCGGGGGAAGCCGGTGGCCCGCGGCGGCGATGGCGGCCGGCGCGATCCTGCTCTTCGTCCTGGTCAGTGTCGGCCGGGTAGACTACGGCTTGGATTTCGCCAAGGCCCCCCGCTACGTCTACCTCGTCAGCGCGCTATTGCTGCCTGCCGTCGGGCTGGTGTTCAGCGAGCTCGCGACCGGGGGCGCCGTGCGCGGCTTCGTGGTCGCCCTGCTGGTCGGCGTGCTCGGCTTGCACGGTATCGCCGAGCTGCTGACCCAGCGGCAGGTCCGGCTGCACAAGGAAGTGCCCGCGCGCGGACAGATCTTGGCCGCAGCCGACCTGCTGGCCAGCGGCGCAATGATCGTTCAGCAGCCGGTCGACGACGTCTGGAACCCGGACCTGCTGGCCTCCGACCTGCAGCAGCTGCGCGCGGCAGGGGACCTGCCGGCCGGTTTCACCGTGACCGACGACGACCGGCTGCGAGCCGCCCTCGATCTGCAGGTCGTCTTCCGCCCGACCCCGGAACTGCTGCGCACCGGGGGCGCTCGCCTGGTCGAGGCCAAGGCTGCCACCGCCGCGGCGGTAGCTCCCGGGTGCGTCACTGTCGCGCCGCTCGGCTCCGATCCCGGCGTCGTGCTCGACTGGGGCACGCCGGGAAGCCTGCAGGTGACCAGCCCGACCGGTGGTCCAGTGAGCGCCGTGCTGCTGCGCGCGGGAGTTCCGGCCAGCCAGTATCGGCGGAGTACGGCGCAGCCGGGCGTGCCGATCGTCCTTAGCGTCAGCCATCTCGGCCCGATGCTGGTCACGCTGCCGGCGGGCAGCCCGGCACAGCTGTGTGGCTTGTCCGGCTGAACTCAAGCCCCCGCTCCCCGGTGCCGACGAAGTGCCCCAGCCGGCTCCCTTGCGGCGGCGGTCATCCTCGGCAGCGACCGCCACCTGGCGGCGGGACCGCCAGGTTCGCCGGCGGCCGGATCTACACCCCCGCCGACTCCGCGGTGGGCACCGCCGCCGTGCACGGCGCGATCCTGGCTCGCTACCTCGCCAAGGGCGGCCCGGCTGGGTCGGGGCTCGGTTTCCCGACCGCTGGCGAGAACCGCCGCCGATGGTCGGGTCTCAACCTTCATCCGCGGCAGCACCTTCTGGTCCGCCACCACCGGGCAGACGACGGTGAGGCGCTTCTAGATCACCGCTAAGCTCCGGCCTGTGACCGCCGCCGGCCGCATTGCCACATCACGGGATCGGCGGCATGTGACACCCAGCGGCGTGCGGCCGCCGGCGGCCCGTCGGCGACGGCCGTGGTCGCTGGCACCGCTCGCCGTGGTCGCGGCGATCTACCTGTCCGTCACGCTCTCCTACAGCCTGCTGACGCCGGCGTGGGAGGCCAACGACGAAGTGGACCACATCGGCTACGTCGAGTACATCGTCGAGCACGGGAGTCTGCCCCCGATCGGGACGGGGATCGAGTCGGTTCAGCCGCCGCTGTACTACCTGGTGGTTGCCGCCTGGCAGCGGGTGCTGGGCATCCCGGTCATCACGCCGGAGACGAACCCGCTGCTGCCCGGCCAGGACCTGATGGGCACCCAGACCAACCACGACTACACCCCGAAACAGCGGGTGGACGCGGTCCACTTGCACGAGCTTCGGCTGGTCTCCGTCGGCTTCGGCCTGGTCACGATCGTGGCGGCGTACGGCGTGGCAATGCTCAGCACGCGGCGGCGGGACGTGGCCGCGGCCAGCGCGCTGTTCGTCGCCGTGCTGCCCAAGTTCAACGTGGTCTCGGCCACGGTGCAGAACGACTCGCTGGTGATCGCCTGTTGCGCTGTGGCGCTGTGGCTGTTGTTGGCCTGGCAGCAGCGCGGGGCGGCGCCCGATCGCGGCCGGCGGTGGCTCGCCGCCGGCGTAGGAGTGGCCTGCGGTCTGGCCGCACTGGCGAAGTACACGAGCCTGCCGGTGCTGGCCGTGCTTGGACTGCTGATGGTGGTCGAGGGGATTCGTCGGCGCCGGCAAGGCGTGCTCGACGTCGGCGTTGCCGCCGGCACGGCGGTGGCGGTGGCCGGCTGGTGGTTTGTCCGCAACATCGAGCTTTACGGGCAGCCGTTGGCGCAGCGGGCGGCGAACGAATACGTGACCCAGGTGATGGCCAACCTCGTGGTCCCAGTCCGCTGGCTGGACCACGACCGGTTCTTCCACTTCCTGCCCAAGGTCTTTGTGGGCAGCGTTTGGTACGACGGTGGCTGGAACCAGTGGCAGCTCCCGCTCAAGGTCAACCTGGTGCTGACCGGACTGGCCGCCTTGGCGCTGGTCGGGGGGCTCCGGGTGGTACTCCGGCGGCGAGGCGATCGGCACCTGCGGGTGGAGCCGAGCGCGGGTGCCCCCCTGGTGGCGGTGCTGGCAGCGGCGGTCGCCGCTCTGCTGATCATCGTGCGGAGCACCACCCAGGCGGAGGGTCGCTACGCCTACGTGGGTGTGACGGCGTTTGCCGTGCTGATTGTGATCGGGTCGGCGCAGTACGCCGGGATGTCGCAGCTGCTGCGTCGGGCCGCGCTGTGGGTCTGGCCGGTGCTGATGGTCGGGGTGCAGGTGCTGGTGTGGCGGGACTTCCTGCTGCCCTACCGCGGGCTGTAGTCGAGCTCGCTTGTCGGCGGCGGCACTGCGACGGCGTTCGGAGTGGTCGACCGGGCCGCTGACTGGCAATTCCTGACCGCGTCGATCGACAGTGACGGCAAGCCCGACCTCCTCGGCATCCATCTGCGCAACACCCAGTCCGGCCGGGTAGAGCTGCACGCCGTCAGTGCGGCCAGCGGTTACCGCAACTGGATCGCGCACGTCGCCACCGCCTTCGATGCCGTGCCAGACGGGCAATGGCAGTTCGCCGTGGCATCCGCGGGCGGATCCGGGTCGGGCCGCACCGAGGTGCACGTTCTGTCCTCGGCCAGCAACTACCAGGCCTTCGTGGTCCACGCCGCTACTCCGCTGGGGTACACCACCGACACCAGTGGCGATTCACGTTGGGAGACCACGATGGCGACGGCGCCGCCGACCCGTACGCCGTCGTCATGAACGGCAGCGGCAGCGGGTCGACCGAAGCGCACGTCGTGTCCGCGGCGAGCAACTTCGGGCAATGGATCGTGCACGCCGTTACCCCGCTGGGATACACCACGCCGGCGAACTTCAGTGTCGACGCGGGTCTGTAGCTCCGGCCGCAGCGGGCCGCGGTCGCGCCCGGCTCTATGTCAGTTGTGCAGTCGTCCGACCGGCGCTGGCTCCAGCTGCCGGGCGACGTCGCGGCGGGACAGCACAGCGCTGCGTCCGATGCGCCACCGCTGCCGCAGGTGGGTCGGGAGTAGTCGCAGCA
>JADGOU010000054.1 GCA_017882835.1 Frankiaceae bacterium
CCCCGCCCAGCAACGCCAGCGCGGCGGCGCGGGCCCCCGACGTCGCCCGACTGCCGACAACGCCCGGCCGCGACCCGCTCGGGCCGAGCACGCCCCGTCGGAGCTCGAGCGCGCACTCGACGCCGCCCTGGCCCGCCCCGAACCCACGCCCCTTACCTTCGCCCAGCTGGGCCTGCCGGCGGCCATCGTCTCCGCGCTGGCCCGGCGCGGAATCGACGCGCCGTTCGCCATTCAGGCCCGCACGCTTCCGGACGCCCTAGCCGGTCGCGACGTACTCGGCCGGGCCCAGACCGGCTCCGGCAAGACCCTCGGCTTCGGCCTGCCGATGCTCGTCCGGCTGGCCAACTCCAAGCGCGGTTCCACCGCCCCGCGCGGGCTGGTACTGGTACCTACCAGGGAGCTTGCCCAACAGGTGACCGACAGCCTGGCGCCGCTGGCTCAGGCGGTCGGCCTGAAGTTGACAGCGGTCTTCGGCGGGGCCCCGTACGGCCGGCAGATCGACGCACTGCACCGTGGCGTTGACGTCGTCATCGCCACTCCCGGCCGGCTGATCGACCTCATCGACAAGGGAGCTTGCACGCTGCACTCGGTCGATGTCGCGGTCCTCGACGAGGCTGACCACATGGCCGATCTCGGCTTCCTGCCGGCGGTCACTCGACTGCTCGACGACATCGCCCCGGGTGGACAGCGCATGCTGTTCTCGGCCACCCTCGACGGTGGGATCGAGCGAATCGTGCGCCGCTACCTCAGCGATCCGGCGGTTCACGCGGTCGCGTCCGCGGCGGCGGCGGTGGAGACGATGGACCACTGCGCGCTCATCGTCACCGCCTACGACAAAGTTGCGATCATGGCTGAAGTGGCCGCCCGACCGGGCCGCACGCTGGTCTTCGTCCGCACCAAGCACGGCGCCGACCGGTTGGCCAAGCAGCTGGACCGGGCCGGGGTAGCGGCCGCCGCTATCCACGGCAACCTCAAGCAGAACGCCCGCACCCGGGCGCTCGCCGGCTTCGCCGCCGGCTTCCCGCGGGTGCTGGTGGCCACCGACGTTGCCGCGCGGGGCATCCACGTCGACGATGTCGACCTGGTCGTGCACTTCGACCCGGCAAACGAGGCGAAGGACTACGTGCACCGTTCCGGCCGCACGGCGCGGGCGGGGGCGACCGGCACCGTGCTCTCGCTCGTCCTCGCGGGTGAGGAGCGGGCGGTCGCGGCCATGCATCGCGACGCGCAGGTGCAGGCGACCACGACCCGGGTGGGTCCCGGGCACGCCGCCGTCCGCGAGCTGGCCGAGTCCGGCACCGTCCCGACGCCGCCGCGCCCCGCCCGGCCGGTGGCGACAGCGCGTCCTCGGCCCAGCGCCGACGCGTCCCGACCGCGGCCGCGGCGTGCCGGCCGCAGCAGCAGATCAGCTGCCGTCCGCGCCGCCTGACCCAGCCGCGTTGACCGCGTTCGAGGCTCGCGTCCGTCCGGGCTGACCTACCGCCCCGCCCCGCCCCGTCCCGGCTGACCTCGCCGCACGCCCCCATCCCGTGCGGGCTGACCTACCTGCTCAGCTTCACCCACGCCGTTGTCGCGTTACGGGCTCCAACTGGGCTGAAATGGTGCAACGGTGTGGGTGAAGAGGTGGCAAGTCCCCGCTTCACCCACGAGATTGTCCCAACTGCGCGGCAGAACCCGGTGGACTGAAGGCTGGACTGAAGGCTGGACTGAACGGCCGGACCCCTGACCCTGTGGACGACGGTGCCGCCGCCAGTCTGAATCGAATCTCGCACCCTGGCCACATGAACGAACCAACCCCCGCCGAGGCGGCGGCCGGCGCTGCCTCCGGATCGCTCGGCCGGCTCGGTGAAGCCCGTGGGCTGTCCGCCCGTGCCAAGGCGGACGATGCCTGGGTGACGACGGACTTGGGACTAGTCATTCCCCCCAAACGGGATGGCTCATGAGGGTGGTACGCCGGACGGCTGCGGTCGTCGAGACATAGCCGGACGGGCGAAGGAGGAACCCGATGCGCGCACCGGGGCCTGCTCCGGAGCAGCCGACCGCGAGGTGGGCTGGCATAGCAGCCAGGCTCGGCCCTCGGCGAGGGCATGTGCCCTCGCCGGTGATCCGGCTTGTCCTCGTTGTCGACCTGCTGGCCGCCGTCCTGGCCACCGGCCTCGTCCTCGCTTTCGGCGCCGACCGCGCCGGGCCGTTGACCGTCCCCGGCGTACCGACAGACTTGCTGCTCCCGGCCATGGCGGCGCTGGTCTGCCTCGGGGAGCTCATCCACGTCCGACTGCGCCATGGGGACGCCGTCGAGGAACTCGCCCTGTCCGAAGCCGCCGTCGTTGGCACGGTCTTCGTGCTGGCGCCGACCCAGGCCCTGCTCGCCGCCTTTCTCGGCTGCACCCTCGCTTCGACACTGCGTCGGCGGGTGTGGATCAAGTCACTGTTCAACGTCGGCAACTACGTCATCGCATCGGCCGTGCTGATCGCCACGGTGCGCCTGGTCGCCGGGCCGGAGACGGGATTCGGCGTGCGCGGCGTCGTCGGACTCGCGCTGGGCACGCTGGCCTTCGCCGCCGTCAACCTGGTGGGCCTGAGCCGCGTGCTCGCGGTCGCTGGCGGGGTCGACCCGTGGCAGGTGGTGCGCGAGCAGCTCCGGCTGTCCGTGTTCATGGCGTTTGGAACCGCGGCGCTCGGCGCGACGACGCTGAATGTAGCCCTGACTGCGCCGACCTTGCTGCCGTTCGCGGCCTTGCCGGCGGTCGCTTTGGTCTACGCCTACCGCAAGGCGGCCCAGGAGTCGGACGAGCGCGAGCGCACCACGCATCTCATCGAGCTGTCCGCGGTGCTCGCCGGTCGCCTCGACGGTGCCCACGTGGTCACCGGCTTTCTGGCTGCCGCCCGGGAGGCATTCGGAGCAGACGTCGCCACCATCGTGCTGCTCGCCGGCACAGTGCTGCCCGTCGAGGACGGCCCGGTCACCGTGGAGCTGGACGGCAGCGGGGCACATTGGCGGATACCCGACGCGCGGGACCTGGCGTGGATCCACCGAGTCACATTTCCGCCTGGGGCCGAGTTGCTGGACGGCACGTTGGCGCCCGGGGCGGGGCGAGCCGGGCTGCTTGCTCCGCTGGAAGCCGAGGGCGCGCCGATGGGCGCAGTGGCCTTGGGCACCGCCAGCCGCACCGGGTTGCGCGCGCGCGACTTGAGCGTGTTCACTCCGCTGGCCAGCGCACTGGCCGCGGCCCTGCGCGGCGCCCAGTATCAGACCCGATTGCACGAGCAGACCAGCAAGCTAGCCGTGGTCGTCGAGCAGTCCAGCGACGGGATCCTGGTGCTCGATGGCAACGGCGTTGTCCAGCTGTGGAGTCCCGCCCTGACCGCGTTGGTCGGCGTGGACGAGGCCGCGGCGGTAGGTCGGCCGCTGTCGCGGCTGGTCACGGCGGTGGGCATCGACGGCGAGCCGGTCGACGCCTTCCAGGCAGCCCGCCAGCAGATGTCGGCCGTCTCAACCCGGGTGAACGTGGAGCTGCGAATCATCCGGCCCGACGGGGAACCGCGCTGGATCCGGGCCAACCACGCGGCGGTATTCGCTGGGGAGGCGCTGCTTCGCGACGTCGTGATCGTGCACGACATGACGGCCCAACGGCAGGTGGAGCGGCTCAAGGCCGACTTCATCGCCACGGTCTCGCACGAGCTCCGGACGCCGATTACGCCGATCAAGGGTTACGCCGACCTGCTGCGGCGGCACGGGGAGACGATGTCGTCCGAGAAGCGGGCCGAGTGCGTGCGCGTCATCTCGGAGCGAGCCGACCACCTGGCGCGCCTGGTCGATGACCTGCTGCTGGCATCCAAGATCACTCACTCCGGCGGCCCGCGGCACGACATCCACCTCCAGACCGGTGACCTCGCCGCGCTGACCCGGCGAGCCCTGGAAGAGTTTCCTGACGACGTCAGGCGGATCCGGATGCAAGGACCCGGCCGTCCAGTGCCGGTGGCCTGCGACCCGCTGCGGGTAATCCAGGTCGTGACCAACCTGGTCGACAACGCGCTCAAGTACTCCGAGCCCATGACCGCCGTCGAGGTCACGGTGGCGGTGGATTCGACTGGGGCTTCGATCACCGTCGCCGACAGTGGGCGCGGGATCCCAGCCGACCAGCTCGAGCGGGTTTTCGACCGGTTCCACCGGGTCGAGGACCCGATGCTGATGACAACCGGAGGCACCGGTCTGGGCCTGTTCCTGGCCCGCGAGCTGGTCCATGGGATGGGTGGCGCGTTGGTCGCCACCTCGACGCTGGGTGTCGGGTCGGTGCTGCGCTTCACCCTGCCCACACTCCGACCCCTCGGTCCGCTGCCGGATATGACGGGGCAGCCCACCCGCGTTCCAGTTGCGCGGTCAGAGCCGACCGGCCCGGTAGGCTCGCGATCGGACCTGGCCACGACCGTGGCTGTCGGTCGTAAGCCAGCCGAAGGTGGGCAGTGACGTGGCCGAGACATACAACGGCTATTGCGTGAAGTGCAAAGACAAGCGCGATTTCGAAGGCACGGTCAAGGTCAGCGAGTCCGGTCGGCGGATGGCTCAGGGCACCTGTCCGGTCTGCGGCACGAAGATGAACCGCATTCTCGGCAAGGCCTGACCGCGGCCTACCCCGCCACCCCGGGACCGCCCGGGGACCCGGAACCCGTCACCCGGCTACCCCGGACCGTGGTCGTCCTGTCGTGGGTGTCGCTCTGCCAGGACGCGGCCGCGGAGATGCTTTATCCGATCTTGCCGCTGTTCCTGACCTCGGCACTAGGTGCGCCACCCGCTGTTGTCGGGCTGGTAGAAGGCGTCGCCGAGGCTACCGCGGCGGCCGGGAAGGCGATCAGCGGCCGGTTGGCCGATGTCCGTCAGCGGGTGCCGCTCGTGGCCTGGGGCTATGGCATCTCGGCCGTAGCCAAACCGATGATCGGGATGGCCACCGGGTGGCCGTTGGTGCTGGTGGCCCGGTTCCTCGACCGGGCGGGGAAGGGTTTGCGCACCAGCCCCCGGGACGCGCTGATCTCCGCAGCCACCGGACCCGCCTCCCGGGGGCGGGCGTTCGGCTTCCACCGGGCCATGGACACCGCCGGCGCAGTGATCGGCCCGCTGCTCGGTCTCGCCCTGTACGCCGCGCTGGGCCGCCGGTTGCGGCCGCTGTTCTTCATCGCGTTTCTGCCCGCCGTACTCAGCGTTGCTTTGATCAAGCTGGTCGACGAGCCGCCGCGAACGCCCGACAACCGGCCACCGGCGACCAAGGACCCGCTCCCGGCCGGCTACTGGCGAGTCGTTGGCTTCCTGACCCTGTTCGGACTGGCCAATTTCTCCGACGCCCTGGTGATCCTGCGGGTGCACGCACTCGGCCTGGGCGTCAGCGGCGTGCTGCTCGGCTATGTGCTCTACAACGTGAGCTACGCCGGCTTGAGCTATCCGGCGGGTGCGGTGTCTGACCGGGTGCCCCGGCACCTGGTGTTCGCCGGTGGAATGGGGGTCTTCGCCGCCGCCTACACCGGCCTGGGTGTCGTCACCACGCCCTCGTGGGTGTGGTTGCTGCTGCCCTTGTACGGCGGGTTTGCCGCCCTCACCGACGGCGTCGGCAAGGCCTGGGTGGCCGACCTGCTGCCGGAGCGCGCCGTCGGTCGGGGACTCGGGTACTACCAGGCGATCACCGGCGGCGCCGCCCTGCTCGCCGGCGGATGGGCCGGGCTGGCGTGGGGCGGCAGCGGACGCGTGCCCATGGTGCTGTCCGGGGCGGTGGCCGCCGTCCTGGCAACGGCGCTGGTCTTGGGCGGCCGGATGTTGAAGCCCTCGGAGCCGTCGGAGCCGTCGGAGCCGTCGGAGCCCTCGGAGCCCAACCCCGCATAGCAGCTGCTCGGACCTCCAGCCGTCAGCCTGTGGACGTCGAGATCGGTCCGCGGACATCACTGTCGGCCTGTGGACGACCGGCGCCCCTGAGGCCGCCACCCTGCAACGCTGCCTCTACCTGGCTGACCCTCGCTGACCCTCGCGGCCGAAGGAGGCAGACTCAACGTGCGCCCCGTCCTGAAGCCGGCGCTGCGCCGCCTGTGGCGAGACCGCGGCACGCTCCAGCTCGGCGTCGACCCGCGGATCGCGGTACTTCTCTCTGGCCTGGACACCGCGACCGTCGAGTTGCTGGACTGCCTCGACGGCACCCGGGACCTGTCTGCGGTGCTGACCTCGGCGGCGAACATGGGCGTCGAGCCCGAGCGCGCCCAGCGGCTGCTGGACCTGCTGCTGGCCGCCGGCGCCCTCGATGACGCGGCCGTCGATGTCCGGCCCTTGGCCGGGCTGGGGGCCGGTGAGCGCGACCGGCTCTCCCCCGACCTGGCCGCCCTGTCCCTGTCCGTCACCGAACCCGGTGGGAGTGTCGCGGTGTTGGCGGCCCGGCGCCGCGCCGTCGTCGAGATCGTCGGGGCTGGGCGAGTGGGAGCACCGCTCGGCGCGCACCTGGCCGCGGCCGGCGTGGGGCACGTGGCCGTCAACGACGACGCGGCCTCCACGATGGCCGACGTCGCGGTCGGAGGCGTGACCGCGGCCGACGCCGGAGCGCCCCGAAGCCAGGCGGCCCGCACGGCGATCCGGCGCGCCTCGACGGCCACGGTGGCCGACCCCCTGCCGATGGGTTCGCGGCCGCACCTGGTGGTGCTCGCACCCGTCGGACTACCGTCACTCACCGCAACCGCAGCGCTAGTCGACCAGGGCATCGCGCACCTCCTCGTCCACGTCAGCGAGACCGTCGGCGTGCTGGGGCCGTTGGTGCTGCCCGGGAGCACGTCGTGCGTGACCTGCGCGGACCTGCACCGGACGGCTCGCGACCCCGGCTGGCCGCTGCTGCGCGCCCAGCTCAGCTCCCCCGGCCCATACGGCACCGAGGCTGTGGACGGCACGCTCGCCGCCGCAGCGGCGGCGCATGCCGCGTTGCAGGCGCTCGACTTCCTCGACGCCCTGCTCCGGCGTTCGCAGCCCTGGACAGTGCCCGCCACCGCCGACGGGACGCTCGAGCTGGCTCGCAGCGACTGGCGGTGGCGCCGACACTCCTGGCCCCCGCACCCACAATGCCGGTGCCGACAGGCGCGCTGGCTCAACGGCGCGGATGACATCATTCCTGGCGGTGAACGCCCCCGTGGCGAGCCAGCCGGCAGCCAGCCCACCGCGGACGACGCCGGTGGCTATGCCGCCTGGGCCGACCATTCGTGATCACCGGGAGGCCGACAGCGGGAGCCCGCATTCGGCGCATCGGGCAGTCGTCGGCCAGAATGGTCCGGTGAGCGATATCCCGAGGCGCACCGTGGCCCGCACCGCCAAGCTGGCCTCGCTGCCCCTCGGGATGGCCGGTCGGGCGACAATGGGCGTGGGCAAGCGCATCGGTGGCAAGCCGGCGGAGATGGTCGCCACCGAGCTGCAGCAGCGGACCGCTGAGCAGGTGTTCCAAGTGCTCGGGCAGCTCAAGGGCGGCGCCATGAAGTTTGGCCAGGCCCTCAGCGTGTTCGAGGCCGCCCTGCCCGAGGAGGTGGCCGCGCCCTATCGGGCGGCGCTGACCAAGCTGCAGGAGGCCGCGCCGCCGATGCCGGCCACTGCCGTCCACCGCGTCCTCGCTACCGAACTGGGACCAGGCTGGCGCGCCCTGTTCCGGGAGTTCAACGACCTGCCGGCGGCAGCGGCGAGCATTGGCCAGGTGCACCGGGCGGTGTGGACCGACGGCACGCCGGTCGCGGTCAAGGTGCAGTACCCCGGGGCCGGTCCGGCGTTGATGTCCGACCTGAACCAGCTGGGCCGACTCGCACGGATCTTTGGGGCCGTCGTGCCCGGGTTGGACGTCAAGCCGCTGATCGCGGAGCTGAAGGTCCGGGTCGCCGAGGAACTCGACTACCTGCTCGAGGCGGAGTCGCAGCGGGCATTCGCCGCGGCGTACGACGGTGATCCCGACATCTGCGTTCCCCAGGTCCTCGACGGAGCCGAGAGCATCCTGGTGACCGAATGGATCGACGGCATTCCGCTGTCACAGGTTATCCGGGACGGCTCGCCGGAGGACCGCAACCGGGCCGGTCTGCTGCTGGTCAAGTTCCTCTACTCCTGTCCCGGCCGGGTTGGGTTGCTGCACGCGGACCCGCATCCGGGGAACTTCCGGCTGCTTGCCGACGGCCGGCTGGGCGTCATCGACTTCGGCGCCGTGAACCGGCTGCCGGACGGCGTACCGGACTCGATCGGTCGGCTGGCCCGGTTGGCGCTGGACGGCGACGCCCGCGCCGTGCTGGAGGGCCTGCGAGCCGAGGGTTTCGTCAAGCCTGGCGTCGTCGTCGACCCAGCCGGCGTGCTGGACTACATCTCCCCGCTGCTCGCGCCGCTGCGGACCGACACGTTCCACTTCAGCCGGCCGTGGCTGCGGTCTGAGGCCGTCCGGCTGGGCGACCCTCGCTCCGAGCTCGCGGCACTTGGCCGCCAGCTCAACCTGCCCCCGTCGTACCTGCTCATTCATCGAGTAACACTCGGTGGCGTCGGCGTGCTGTGTCAGCTCGGTAGCGAGGGGCCGTTTCGGGCCGAGGTGGAGCGCCACCTGCCCGGCTTCGCCGAGCCGGGCACGGGAGCGGCGGCAGCCGCGGCGGCGGCCAACGTGCACCGGCCGGGCAGCCGGCTGCGCGCACCGACGCCGGAGCAGACCACGGTGGTTGAACCGGGACTCGACGACGAAGATCCCTCAGAGATCGCGCCGGGGCGTCGCCGCAAGACCGCGAAGTAGCCGACCAGCGATCGACGACGACGGTGGGTTCGCCGACACCAAGCTTCGACCGCAGGCGGCGGCTACCACCAGGCCTCGTCGAGCCGGCCTTCGATGGCGCGTAGGCGCACCCGGACACAGCTTTCGCACAACCACTGGACGCCCCGCTCGCTGGTGGTCGAGCTCCACGACAGCGGGGGCTCCGGCACACTGGTACCGCACGAAGAGCAGGTGGCCGCCACGACCGCAACCCTGGCATGTCGGCCCGGCGGGACGGGTAGGGCCCAGCCCAGCACGGGGACCGCGGCACGCCAACTACCGTGGTCGGCATGAGCCTGGCCATCGGGATCGTGGGGCTGCCCAACGTGGGCAAGTCCACGTTGTTCAACGCCCTCACCAAGAACTCCGTGCTGGCGGCGAACTACCCGTTCGCCACCATCGAGCCCAACACCGGGGTGGTCGCCGTTCCGGACCCGCGGTTGGCGGTGTTGGCCGAGCTGCACGGCTCTGCGCGGATCGTCCCGGCGACCGTGTCGTTCGTCGACATCGCCGGCATCGTGCGCGGCGCCAGCGAGGGGCAAGGGTTGGGTAACCAGTTCCTGGCCAACATCCGCGAGGCCGACGCCATCTGCCAGGTGGTGCGGGCCTTCTCCGACCCGGACGTGGTGCACGTGACCGGACACGTGGACCCGGCCGACGACATCGAGACCGTGCACATCGAGCTCATCCTGGCCGACCTGCAAACGCTGGAGAAACGCCGCAAGCGGCTGGAAGGGGACGCCAAGCGCGACCGGGCGACGTACGGACCGGTGCTGGAGGCGGCGAACAAGGCAACGGAGATTCTCGACGCCGGTACGACGCTGTACGGCGCCAGCTTCGACGCATCAGCCCTGCGCGACCTGCACTTGCTGACCGCCAAGCCGTTCATCTACGTGTTCAACTCCGACGAGGAGACGCTCGCCGATCCCGAGCAGCAACAGCGGCTGACCGCGTCCGTCGGGCCGGCACCGGCTGTCGTGCTGTGCGCCAAGATCGAAGCCGAGCTCGCAGACCTGCCCGATGCCGACGCCCTGGAGCTGCTCCGCTCGCTTGGGCAGGAGCGCTCGGGGTTGGACCAGCTGGTCACCATCGGATACCAGACGCTGGGTCTGCAGACCTACCTCACGGCCGGCCCGAAGGAGGCCCGGGCCTGGACGGTACGCCGCGGGGACACCGCACCGGTCGCTGCCGGCGTCATCCACACCGACTTCCAGCGCGGGTTCATCAAGGCCGAGGTGGTCTCCTACCACGACTTGGTCGCTGCCGGTTCCATGGTCGAGGCCCGAGCCCGCGGCAAGGTGCGGATCGAAGGCAAGGACTACGTGATGCGGGAAGGCGACGTGGTGGACTTTCGGGTCAACGTGTAGCTGCCGCCGCAGTCGGCGTGGCCGGGTCCGCGTCGTCGTGTGGGTCGAGGTGGGTCAGCAGCACCCGGCAGATCTCTCCGAATTGGCGCACCTGCTCGCAGGTGAGCTGGTCGAACAGGTTGGCCCGGACATCCTCGACGTGCCCAGGGGCGGCCGCAGCCAGCACCGCGAACCCGGCGTCGGTGAGCACCGCGATGCTGCCCCGCCGGTCGCTGGGACAGCGCTCCCGACGTACCCAGCCGGCAGCCTCCAACCGGGTGACGGCGTGCGACATCCGGCTTGGCGACGAGTGCGTCGCCGCGGCCAGCTCCGTCATCCGCCGCGCCCGCCCGGGCGCAGCGGACAGCATCACCAGGATCATGTAGTAGGCGTGCGGCATGCCGGCGTCGCGCTGCAGCTGCCGATCCAAGGCTTCATCGAGCCGCCGGGTCACCCCGAGGAACGCCAACCAGGTCTGCTGCTCCTCCTCGTCCAGCCACCGTGGTTCCCGGGTCACCCTCGAAGTCTAGACGCTTGCGTACTCAAATACTTGCTGCTATCGTCGTCATAGTAGATGAGAGTTCAATCATCGACTCGGAGGGGCTAGCCGTGCCAGTGACCCGCATGAACCACGCGGTCCTCTACGTCCGCCAGGTCTCCCGGACTGTCGCGTTCTACCGCGACGTACTGGACTTCCGGGTAGTGGCCGAAATGGCCGGTGGTCGGGCCGCGTTCCTGCAGGCCCCGGCGAGCACCAACGACCACGATCTGGGACTGTTCGAGATCGGGGCGTCAGCCGGCGCATCGCAAGCCGGCCGTTCGACCGTTGGCCTCTACCACATCGCGTGGGAGGTAGACACCCTCAACGAGCTCGATCGCATCGCCGGCACGCTGACAACAGCCGGTGCACTGGTCGGTGCTTCCGACCACGGGACGACCAAGTCGCTGTACGCCAAAGACCCGGACGGCATCGAGTTCGAGGTCTGCTGGCTGGTGCCGGCCAACCGGCTCACTCCAGAACTCGCCATGGTCGGCGTCGCGCCACTCGACATCGCCAGCGAGAAGCAACGCTATGGCGGTACCACTCCGGGCGGAGTCGGCGTCTCCGTCCCCGCACCGGTCTAGGCAGTCGGCACTGCTGCCACCCGCCTGGGCACGGCGCACCACACCCAGTCCGCACCGCACATCGCAACCACACTGCACATCGCAACCACAGGGAGCCCCATCGTGACCATCTCTGACTTCGAGGCGTCGACCACCGCCATCCAGGACCTCACCGGTGACTACCAGCTCGACCCGGCCCACACTCGAATCGGCTTCGTCGCCCGGCACGCCATGGTGACGAAGGTCCGCGGCACCTTCAAGCAGTTCGAGGCCAAGGTGCATCTGGACGCTGCCAATCCGGCGCAGTCGAGTGCCGAGCTGACCATCCAGGTGGACAGCGTCGACACCGGCCAGGAGCAGCGCGACGCACACCTGCGCACCAACGACTTCTTCGACGCCCCGAACTACCCGGTGATGACCTTCACGAGCACGGGCGTCGAGCGGGTCGATGACACCACCTTCCGGCTCGCCGGTGACCTCACCATCAAAGGCGTCACCAAGGCGGTCACCGTGGAGTTCGAGTACATCGGCAGCGCCAAGGACCCCTTCGGCAACTCCCGCGCCGGCTTCGAGGGCAAGGCCACTGTCAACCGCAAGGACTGGGGCCTGAACTGGAACTCGGCGCTGGAGACCGGCGGGTTCCTGGTGAGCGATAAGATCGTTTTGGAGCTCGACGTCTCGGCCGTAACGCTGACGGCCACGCCCTAGGTCAAGATTCGCGGCGGCACCCAGGTAGGTGCCGCCGCGGCAACCTGCCGCCGCGCCCGTCCGGTCAGATCAGATGCGGGTGCGGACAGTACCCCGACTGCCGGCCAAGCCGACTCCGAGCAGCAGTACGGCGCTGACGAAGTGCAGCCCGTTGTCCGCGGAGTTCAGCGCCAGGATGTTGGCCGAGCTGCTCAAGATGAACAGTCCGATGATGCCGACGACCAGGTAGATCCCGCCGACCAGAATGTTGACGTTGCGGGACATTGCCTCGCCGCGCGATGCGCCATAGACCAGCAGCGCACCCACCGCGAGGTGCACGATGTTGTGCAGCGGGTTGACCATAAAGATGCCGAGCAGCTTGCCGCCGTCGGTCGCGGCGAAGCCGTTGCTCTTGACGAAGAAACCGAGCAGGCCGACCAGCAGGTACACCACCCCGAAGACATAGCCCACCTGGCGGTTGAGGCCGTAGCCGGCAAATCCCGACCGTCCGGACGCTGCACTGCTGGTCATCAGGGCCTCCTTTAACGGCGCACGGCGTGCGCGGCTGATGACTGAGAATGCATCAATCGTGATCGGAAGTGCCGGTGGCGCGCCAGGGCAGCATGCACCGCCCGCATCCGACGGTGCAGCAGCTCCTTACGCGGCCGCCTTTGGATGCTTGCGCGGTCGCCCCCGCGGGCGCTTGCGAGGTACGACGACACCGGCCACGACCAGTTCCCCGCCCCA
>JADGOU010000055.1 GCA_017882835.1 Frankiaceae bacterium
CCGCATTCACCCAGACCGGTACGTCGAGTGGTTCCTCCCATTCGCCGAAGCGATGTACGAGGCCACGTCCGAGACCGGCAGCCTCGTGCTCAACATCAAAAACCGGGCTCCGCCGAGCGCCTTCACCCGCCGTCGGCATCGTTCGCGGCCGCGACACGCCGTACCGGCTGTGCCGTAGCCGGGTGAAGCGGGCTCCGCCGAGCGCCTTCACCCGCCGTCGGCATCGTTCGCGGCCGCCGATCCCAAGAGCCGGCGCGACCCGACCCCGACCGGACTGCGCGGACCCGGTCGCGACCTCGCACGCGCTGCACCCCGGTGCTGGCGGTGCCGATTGGCGCCTTGAGGAACGCCGGCCCGCACCTGCCCCGGACCAGCGAGGCTACGGCGCCCTGCCGCCAGGGTATCTGCTGCTCGCTCACCGACTCTGTCCAGGTGTCGACCCAGAACCGTGGAGGACGCAGTGACCGATGTATCGACTCAGCCGACGCCAGCGGCCGAGGACACGCTTATCGTGCAGGCCACGACCGCCGCCAAGCAGCTCACGCCCCCGGAGAACCCGCTGAGGTCGGGGCACCTGCTGGCACCGTTCCGGGCGCATCTGCACCCGCCGCAGGCGCACCGGCTCTCCGCGGACCGGTTGCACGAGATCGACATCGCCCCGACCCAGATTCAGGTGCATCCGGACCTGCCGTCCGTCCCCGCCTGGGGCTACGGGTTCTATCGCGCCGCCACGTCACCGGGACCGCTGCTGGAGGTGACCGCCGGGCAGCCCACCATGATCCGCTGGCGCAACCGGCTGCCCGCCTCGACATACCCCAACAATCCGAACAAGCCGGCGGCCACGCTGCCGTTCGACACCGCCAAGCTGGACGACCCCAACGGGAAGACCGACTCGGTGCAGAACTACCTCGGCGCCCAGGGTGGTGTCGCGCAGGACACCTCTAGCGCCCCGGTGGGCTGGACGTCGGTGCACTTGCACGGCGGACACTCGCATGCCGACTCCGACGGCTGGCCGGACAACATGGTGCCCACCGGCGGCACCCAGCTCACCGGCTACGGCAACACCTACGACAACGCCGAGCTCGGGCTGGCCAAGGTCGGTGCCTTCCTCTGGTACCACGATCACGCGATGAACGGCACCCGGTACCACGTCTTCGCCGGACTCGCGGGTGGCTACCTGGTGCGGGATCCGCGCGAAGCCGACCTGGGCCTGCCCACCTCGGCCGACGACGGCGAGATCGTGCTCATCCTGCAGGACCGCAACCTCGACGTCGTGGACGGTACGCCGCGGCTGTTGCACAAGACGACGGCGGACACGGCCGAGTTCTTCGGCCCGCTCACGCTCGTCAACGGCAAGCTGTGGCCGCGACTGTCGCTGCGGCCGGAGGTCTACCGGCTGCGGCTGCTCAACGGCTCCAACGCGCGCGCTTACCGGCTGCACCTGGTCACCGTCGAGAACGGCGCCGACGGCAACGCGGTGGTCACGCCGCACCACGACCGGGTGCTCGTCATCGGCACCGACGCCGGCTTACTGTGGCGGGCCTGGCAGCTTGGCGACGACCAGGCGCTGACGATGGCGTCGGCGGAGCGGTTTGACATCCTGGTCGACCTCACCGGGCTGTCGGAAGGTGCGCAGTACTACGTCGTGAACTCGGCCGAGGCACCATTCGGCGGGAACTCGGTCGAGGCACCATTCGGCGGCAAGTCCCCAACAGAGCTGGCCGACCTGATCCAGCACGGTGACCGCCCAAACCGCAACCCTTACCCGTGGGTGCTGCGGATCGACATCGACTCAGACGCCCCCACCTCGGGTCAGCCGCAGTCGCTGTTTACCGACACCGCCGGCGCAGAGCTGAACCCGGGGTTCCGGCGGCTCAGCCACAACGCAGCCGACCCCGCGCCGGGCGAGCCACCGGCGCTCGCGATCGCCGGCCACGACCACGCCACGATCCTGCTCGCGGAGACCGACCCACCGGGTCACCTCTACGTGCAGGAAATAGTGCCCGACGACGCCGGCGAGATCGTGCTGCGGCTGCCCGGCGAGACGGCTCCCACGACGTACCGGGTGGATGGCTGGATGGCGGGCGACCTGACGCGGTCGAGCAGCCGGGTCTCCTTCTACGACCACATCGCGCTGCGTCCGCAGCTCGGGGGGTGGCAAGTGTGGAAGTTCGTCAACACCACCGGCGACACCCATCCGATCCACATCCACCAGTCCACCTTCCAGCCTTTGGAGGCCACTGCCGGCCGGCTGGTCTTCCAGAACGCGGACCAGAAGAACCTTTACAACCCGGACACCCGGACGACGTCGGCGCCATTGGAACCGGAGACCGACCCGGCCAACCCACCCCGGACGTACGAGCCGCACGAGGTGCACGGCTGGAAAGAGGTCATCCGGGTCGACCCGGGCAATGTGGTCAAGGTGGCGATCCGGTTTGACCTGGCCGGTCGCTACGTCTACCACTGCCACGTGCTGGAACACGAGGACACCGAGATGATGCGCCCGTTCGTCGTCACCGTGATGGACATGAAAGACGGCATGGACGGTATGCATCACGGGTGATCGCGCTGACCGATTGACCGACCGCCGCCGGCGACAACGGCTGGCGGTCGGTTCGCGCGGGCGGAAATCGGGATGACCGGCCGCCGGCGCGGTGGCACCCTGAGCCGGAGCCCGTGACGAGGAGGACCGGTGTCCGACGCCCCGCGGACGCCGCCGGGCGTCCTGCGCCGCGGCCTGCGCGTGCTGGCGCTGGCCGTGCGCGAGGAGCCCTGGGTGTTCGCGGTCGCACTCGCCGGCAGCGCGCTGTACGGCGTGATGACCGTGATCAGTGCAGTTGTGCTCGGCCGCGTCACCGAACGGGTCGTGCTGCCGGCGTTTAGGTCCGGGCAGGTGACCACCGGAGCTCTCCTCGGCGGCTCGGCGGCGATCGTGGCGGTGGCGGTGGTCAAGGCGACGGGCATCGTGTTTCGCCGGATCGGGGCCGGCCGGATGCAGTTTCGGCTGCAGGCGACGTACCGCCAACGGGTCACCCGGCAGTACCTGCGGCTGCCGCTGTCCTGGCACCAGCAGCACCCGACCGGCGAACTGTTGTCGAACGCGAACGCCGATGTCGAGGCCACCTGGTGGGCCATCCCGCCGTTCCCGTTCGCGATGGGCGTGCTGGTCATGCTCGCCGTCACCGGCGTGGCGCTAGTGGTCACCGACCCGGTGCTGGCGGTGGTCGGCTTCGCTGTGTTCCCCGCGATCGGAGCGCTGAACTTCGGCTACAACCAGCGGCTGACCCCGCTGGTCACCCGGGCGCAGCACCTGCGCGGCGAGCTCAGCACTGTCGCGCACGAGAGCTTCGATGGTGCGCTGGTCGTCAAGACCCTCGGCCGGGAGGCCGCCGAGACCGCCCGGTTCGCCGCGACGGCCAATGAGCTACGCGACGAGATGGTGCGGGTCGGCCGGGTGCACGGCCTGTTCGACCCGCTGATGGAGGCCCTGCCCCAGCTCGGGACGCTGCTGGTGCTGCTGGTCGGCGCCGGCCGGATCCAGGACGGCACACTCAATGCCGGCCAGCTGGTCCAGGTCGCCTACCTGTTCACCCTGCTGGCGTTCCCGGTCCGGGTGATCGGCTGGGTGCTCGGCGAGCTGCCGCGCGCGGTCGTCGGTTACGAGCGGGTGGCCCGGGTGCTGGCTGCTGGCGGCGCGCTGTCGTACGGCGAGCATCCCGGCCCGGCGCACTCCAAACCCACCTCGCTGGAACTGGCCGGGGTGCGGTTCTCCTACGCCCAGGCGCAGGTGCTGCACGACGTCAGCTTCGAGGTGGCGCCGGGCCGGACGGTGGCGCTGGTCGGCCCGACCGGTTCGGGCAAGTCCACCATCGCCACCCTGCTGGTCCGGCTGGTGGACCCGGACGACGGGGCGGTGCGGCTGGACGGCGTCGACATCCGCCACCTGGCCGTGGGGGCCGTGGCCCGGCAGGCCGCGCTGGTGCCGCAGCACACGTTCTTGTTCGACGACACGGTGCGCGGCAACGTCACCCTCGGCGCCGCCGTCGACGACGACGACGCCGTGTGGGCGGCGCTGCGGCTGGCCCAGGCCGACGGCTTCGTCGCCGCCCTGCCGCGTGGCCTGGACACCCTGGTCGGCGAGCGCGGTACGACGCTGTCCGGTGGTCAGCGGCAACGCCTGGCGCTGGCCCGCGCGTTGGTCCGCCGACCGCAGCTGCTGGTGCTCGACGACGCCACCTCCAGCGTCGACGCGACCGTCGAGGCGGCCATCCTGCGCGGCCTGCGGGAGGTGGCGCTGCCCTCGACTGTGGTCCTGATCGCCTATCGCCGGTCCACGATCGAGCTCGCCGACGAGGTGGTCTTTCTGGCCGGTGGCCGGATCGTCGGTCGGGGCCGGCACGCCGAGCTGCTGGCCGCGGTCCCGGCGTACGCCGAGCTGGTGACCGCCTACGACCGGGCGGCCGCGCAGCGCGTCCAGGAAGCGGCCGACCGGGACGTCGCGCTCGGTGTCGACCGGGACGTCGCGGCGGGCACCCGGTGAGCCCGCCATGACAACCATCGCCGCCGACCAGCCGGCCAGTGCCTGGCGCACGCTGGTGCGCGGACTGCAGCTCTCGCCGGAGTTCCGGGTGGGGCTGCCGGTCACGCTGCTGTTGGCGCTGGTCGCCACCGCCGGGCGGGTCGTCGTACCGGTCGCCGTGCAGCAGACCATCGACCACGGGCTGCGCGGTCCGCACGGCGTCGACATCGGCGCGATCCGGGCGATCACGGCGGCGGCGGCGGCCACGTTGCTGGCGACGATGGTCGCGGCGTACCTGATGAACGTCCGGCTCTACCGCTCGACCGAAACCGGGCTGGCGGCGCTGCGGGTGCGGGCGTTTCGGCATGTGCACGACCTGTCGGTGCTGCACCAGGCGGCCGAGCGGCGCGGCTCGCTGGTGTCGCGGGTGACCTCGGACGTGGACGAGATCAGCCAATTCATGCAGTGGGGCGGCATGATGCTGCTGGTCAGCGCCGGCCAGGTGGTGCTGGCCACGGTGCTGATGGCCTACTACAGCTGGCAGCTGACCCTGCTGGTCTACGCCTGCTTCGCGCCACTGATGCTGGTGCTGCGGGCCTTCCAGCGCCGGCTGGACCGGATCTACGCCATCGTCCGGGAACGGGTCGGCGAGATGCTCGGCGCGGTCGCGGAATCCGTCGTTGGCGCGCCGGTGATCCGGGCGTACGGCGTGCAGGCGCGCACCGCCGAGCGGATCGACACCGCCATCGAGCGCCACCGGGCGGCGGCCACGTCGGGCCAGACGCTGGCCGCGGTGATGTTCTCCACCGGCGAGGTGATCGCCGGCCTGGCCAACGCCGGGGTGGTCGCCGTCGGCGTGCTGCTCGGGATCAACGGGCAGTTGTCCGCCGGGCGGCTGGTGGCGTTCCTGTTCCTGGTGACGCTGTTCGTCGGGCCGGTGCAGGTCGCCACCGAGGTGCTCAACGAGGCGCAGACCGCGGTGGCCGGCTGGCGGCGGGTGCTGGCCATCCTGGACACGCCGACCGACGTCCCGGATCCGGCCGTCGGTGGCGTGGCCCGGGCACTGCCGCCGGGGCCGCTGGGGGTGCGGTTTGACCACGTGGAGTTCAGCTACCCGGGCGGGCCGCCGGTGCTGCACGATGTCGACCTGGAGATCGCGGCGCAGACCCGGGTGGCCGTGGTGGGGGAGACCGGGTCGGGCAAAACGACGTTTGCCAAGCTGCTCACCCGGCTGATGGACCCGAGCTCCGGCCGGGTGCTGCTGTCCGGGGTGCCGGTGGACGAGGTCGCCTTCGACTCGCTGCGCCGCCGGGTGGTGACGGTGCCCCAGGACGGGTTCCTGTTTGACGCGACGGTGGCCGACAACGTTCGGTACGGCCGGCCCGGACTGGCCGACGACGACGTGGTGCTCGCCTTCGCCGAGCTGGGACTGGCCGAATGGCTGGACGGGCTGCCGGCCGGGCTGGCGACGCGGGTGGGCGAGCGCGGCGAGTCGTTGTCGGTGGGGGAGCGGCAACTGGTGGCGGTCGCCCGCGCCTACGTCGCCGACCCCGACCTGCTGGTGCTGGACGAGGCCACCTCCGCGGTTGACCCGGCTACCGAGGTCCGGCTGCAGCGCGCACTGGAGGGATTGACCCGCGGCCGTACGGCGATCGCCATCGCCCACCGGCTGTCCACCGCGGAGGCGGCCGACGAGGTGCTCGTCATGGATGGTGGCCGGGTCGTGCAGCGGGGGCCGCATGCCGAGCTGGTCGCCGCACCCGGCCGGTACGCCGAACTGCACGCGTCCTGGAGTGCGCAATCCACCGCCCGTTGACCGCCCGCAGCGCCGGAGCCGGGGCACAGTGCCGCGCCGAGCGCGAAGCCGACGGGTTCCTGGTTCTGATTCTCCGATGGACCCTTGCCAATCAGTCAGAGTTCCCTTACCGACTCGGCGTGGTCGGAGCGCCTGGGGAGGCGCGCTTGATCGTCCGGGGCCAGGTCCGGGCGTCCGGGGCCAGGTCCGGGCGTCCGGGGCCAGGTCCGGGCGTCGTCCGGGGTCGGGCGATCTTCGATTACTTGATCGTCTACACCCTTTGGCTTGATCGTTGGCATGACCTACGGTGGCGTCGATTATGATTGAGAGTGCCTGGTACGTAAGGGTTCCGGCATGGTAGACGCGAAGGCCCCTGGTACGTAAGGGTTCCAGGTACCGTTTTGCTCGTTGATCTCCGTACCCACGATTTGGCTTCCGGCCTTCCCTCCCCTTCGATGACTCATGACCGGATGCGCGCGGTGAGAGGTGCCTCGACGCGGGCGGGCATAGTCGATCTTGAGTCCGATAACCGCTGAACCGAGGTCGTCTTCGGGCCGCGGTGGGAGCACCGAGGGGGCTAGCCTGATCACGGCCCGGGCAGGTGGGGCTGCTGATCCGGTTCCGAATGGAGGTCGAGTGATGGTCAGTCACCGGTTGCTTGCGGCACCGATCGACCTGCACCGGCCGGCGCACTACGTGCATTGGGGGATCGTGCAGATCTCCGTGCCGAACCTGATCGTGGTCGGGCTGCTGGTGCTGGTTCTGGTGCTCGCTGTGCTGCTGCCGTTCCCGAGAGGCGGTGGGCGTTGACCTCGTCGGAGTCCGCGCCCGTGACCGGACCGGCGGGTCCGGCCCGGTCGTGGACGGCGTATCTGCGGAGTCGTGCGGTGGCGGCGCTGCCGCCGGAGAAGCTGCTCCCGGACCGGCAGCCGGCCTATGTCGCCAGCTGGGTGTACGTCTTCGGTGTTCTCACGATCGCGGCTTTCCTCCTCGCCTTGGCGTCGGGCACGGTCATCGCGCTGGAGGGGCCGCAGTGGTACCACGGCTCGAGCATCGGGCTGTTCTTCAACAGCCTGCACCTGTGGAGCGTGGAGCTGTTCTTCTTCTTCATGGTGATCCACTTGTGGGCCACGTTCTTCATGGCCGCTTGGCGGGGCCGGCGCGGGCTGACCTGGGTGCTGGGCGCGCTGTCCTTCCTCGCCTCGGTCGGCACCGCGTTCACGGGGTATCTGGTGCAGTCGAACTTCGACTCGCAGTGGATCGCCACCCAGGCGAAGGACGGGTTGAACTCAGTGGGCATCGGCGCGTGGTTCAACGTTCTGGACATGGGTCAGATGCTGCTCTTCCACGTGCTGCTGCTGCCGGTGGCCCTGGCTGCGCTGATCGCGGGGCATCTGATTCTGGTCCGGCGGCGCGGCGTGGTGCCGCCGTTCCCGGCCGCGGGCGCTTCGGTGCCGGACCCGGGGGTCGTCGCGCCGGCTGAGCGACGAAGCGGCGGGGCCTCGTCATGACCGGGACTCCCACCCGGCGCCGGTGGGCCTCTCGTCGCGCCGACCCGGCGGCGCAGGAGTGGGCCGGGGACACCCGGGAGTTCGACCTGGTCAAGGAGCTTCTCGTCGCGCTGGTCGTAGTGGGCGTGCTCTGCGTCGCGCTGGCCGGGCTGTTCAGCTCCCCCGACGACCGCCCGATCACCGTCGCTCGCTGGGCGAAGGCCGCCCCCGGGGACTTCGTGGCCACCGCGGTCACCGAACTGGACGGCACCAGCCGTACGGCGAGCTACGGGCCGCCATACAACTCCTTCCCGGGCGCCGGCCAGGAGCTCGGACCGCTGCCGCTGCAGCGTTGGGGCGGCGTTCGGGCGCGAGTGGACACGGCGCAAGACTTCGTACTGCGGCCGTTGCGCGAGGTCCCCGCGGACCCGGTGCTGACCGGCGCCCTGTCCGAGTGGTCGTCGGCCCCTGCCGCTGTGCAGATGGAGTGGGCGACGGCCTACGGTGACGCCGTCGCTAAAGCTCCCGGCGGCGACCCGGGTGCGGTCGCGCCCGGCGACTACGGCCCGGTCCCGCTGCTGATGACCCGGTTGCTCGGGCTCGGACAGACCGGCGCGCTGGACGGACTCCTGGTCTCCCAAGACCGGTTCTACGCCACCGACTACACCAAGCCGCTGCTCTTCCTGGCCGACGGCACCTACCTGGAGGACACCGCCCGGGCGCAGAATCTCGGCGGTGACCAGTGGGGGATGATGAACGAGACCGGCAGCTGGCCGGGCCAGGCGTGGCTGTGGCTCTATACGTTCTGGTATCAGGTCAAGCCGTTCTCCACCTCCGACAACGCCGATGCGCTGGTGTGGGGGCTGATGGCCGTCCTGTCCCTCGTCTTCGTCTGCCTGCCGTTCATCCCCGGCCTGCGTTCGCTGCCGCGTCACCTCGGCGTGCACCGGCTCATCTGGCGGCAGCACTACCGGCAGGTCGAGGGCCCCAAGCGACCTGCGGAGAGCTGACGTGCCCGCTTGCCTCGATGCCGGCGCTATGCCGTCAGGTTGATCAGGGCAGTGACCTCGTCCTGATGGGGGAAGCTCGCCAGCGGTGAGCGGGAGGAACTGCTCGGCTGCACGGCTCCGAGATGCGAGATGGACACGAAGCCGCGGCCGGCGTTGACGTCCATCGGTGGTCGCCGCGGGCTGTGGTGCCTCCGGCTATCCGGGCGGCTCGCCCCAGCCGCCCCCGCCCGGGGTGGTGACCGTGATGACCTGTCCGGCCAGGAGCCGGCGAGTTGCCTTCGCTGGCAGTTCCTCGGTGCCGAGTAGGTTGCGGCCGAGGCTGCCCGGCCGGCCTCCGGCCAGGCCCGTGGGGGGGTGCCGGCGGCGATCGGTCAGCAGGTTGATGGTCGCGTCCTCGAGCACGCGGATCGACCGGATGATGCCGTCGCCGCCGCGGTGATGGCCGGCGCCGCCGGAGCCGCGGGCGAGCTCGTAGCGCTCGACCCGCATGGGGTACTCCAGCTCAAGCGCCTCGATCGGCGTGTTCAGGGTGTTGGTCATCCCGACGTGCACCCCGGAGGGGCCGTCGCCGCGACTCGACGCGCCCTGGCCACCGCCGACCGTCTCGTAGTAGGTCCATCCCCGCCCGCCGATCACGGTGTTGTTCATGGTGCCCTGGCCGGCGGCGGGCACGTCGGTGACTGCGGCGAGGGCGGCGAGGACGGCGTCGGCGATGCGCTGACTCGTCTCGACGTTGCCGGCTACCACCGCGTGCGGCGGGCCGGCGTTGACCAGCGAGCCCTCCGTCGCGGCGATGGTGAGCGGTGCGTAGGTGCCAGCGTTGGCCGGGACATCCTCGGGCAGCAGTACGCGCAGCGCGAAGTAGCAGGCTGACCGGGTCACCGCGAGTGGGCAGTTCACATTGCCCTCGACCGCTGCGGCGGTGCCGGCGAAGTCGATGTGGGCAGTGTCGCCGGCGACGGTCACCGTCACGTCCACGACAATGTCCTCGTCGGTGACGCCGTCGCCCTCCAGCTCGGTGCAGGCCCGGTAGGTGCCGTCCGGCAGGCGCCGCAGGGCCTCGCGGGTCCGGCGTTCGGCGTAGCGAAGCACCTCCTCGAACCCGGCGAGCAGCGTGTCCAACCCACGGTGGTCCACCAGCTCGCTGATCCGCCGCTGGGCCACCCGGTTGGCGGACACCTGCGCCCGGAAGTCGCCCCGGCGCAGCCGGGGGGTGCGCGAGTTGGCGCAGATCAACTCCAGCACGTCATCGGTGAGCCGGACCGGCGGGATGATCAGCCCCTCCTGCCACAGATCCCGGGAACCGGCCGGCATGGAACCCGGGGACATGCCGCCGATGTCGGAGTGGTGCGCCCGGGTGACGGCGTAGGCGACGATCGCCCCACCGACGGCCACCGGGCTGACCAGCGTGATATCGGGGAGGTGCGTGCCGCCGGTGTACGGGTCGTTGAGGATCCACACGTCGCTCGGCCGCGGGTCGCGGGCCATCACCGCCGCGACCGACTCCGGCATCGCACCGAGATGGACGGGGATGTGTTCGGCCTGTGCGACCATCCGGCCCGCGCCGTCGAAGAGCGCCGCCGAGCAGTCCCGGCGCTCCTTGATGTTCGAGGAGTAGGCGCTGCGGACCAGCACCGTACCCATCTCCTCGGCGATGCCCGCGAGGCCGCTTCGGAGGACCGACAGGGTGATCGGGTCGAGCGTCATCGGCGCCGCTCCAGGACGAGCGTGCCGACCTCGTCCACCACGCCGGCCCAGCCCGGACGGACCAGGCACGTCGCCTCGGGGAAGGCCACCACGGCCGGCCCCTCCACCGGCGAGCCGCGGCCCATCCGGGCCCGGTCGAGGACGACAGCCTCGACGAGGCCGCCCTCCAGCAGCACCTCCCGCCGCCCGCAGGCCGCGGCGGCGGGCTCCGGCTCCAGCAGATCCGGCGTCGCGCCGGGCAGCGTGGCCACCAGACGGAGGTTGACGATCTCGACGGGCTCATCGTCGATACGGTGGCCGTAGCGGTGCTGGTGCTCGGCATGGAAGGCGCCTTCGAGCTCCCCCGCCGTCGCGCCGGCGACGGTCAGCTCGAATGACTGCCCGGCGTAGCGCAGGTCGGCGCGTCGCTCCATCCTCGGGGCGTCGAGCTCGGCGTACGCCGTGGCTTCGAGCGCCGCGTACGCGGCTTCCAGGCCGGTGGGGCCCTCGTGCAGGACCGGCCGGACGTAGTCGCGGCGTACCTCGGAGATCGCCAGACCCAACGCCGACAGGGCCCCGGCCGCGCGGGGCACCAGAACGGTGCGGCAGCCAAGCTCCTCGGCCAGTCCGCAGGCATGCAAGCCACCGGCCCCACCGAACGCCACCAGCGCGAACTCCCGGGGATCGAGCCCACGCTCGACGCTGATCACCCGCAGCGCCCGGACCATCTCCGTGTCCGCGACCCGCACCACGCCGAGCGCCGCCTGCAGGGCGTCCAGGCCGAGCCGGTCACCGAGCCGGGCGAGCGCACGCTCGGCGAGGTCGCGGCGCAGCACCAGTCCCCCACCCAGCCGCACACCCTCCGGTAGGGCGCCAAGTACGAGGTTAGCGTCGGTGACGGTCGGCTCCTGCCCGCCGAACCCGTACGCCGCCGGCCCGGGTGCGGCACCCGCGGACCGTGGCCCGACCCGCAGCGCGCCCCCCTCGTCGACCCACCCGACCGACCCGCCGCCGGCGCTCACCGTGTGCACGTCGACCATGGGCAGCCGCAGCGGGACCCCGGCCACCACCGACTCCGTCGTCAGCTGCACCCGCCCCGCCACTACCGGAGCGACGTCGGTGCTGGTGCCGCCCATGTCGAAGGTGAGCAGGTTCCGGTGACCCGAGCGGCGAGCGACGTACGACGCACCGATCACCCCGCCGGCCGGCCCGGAGAGGACGAACCGAGCCGGGTGGCGGGCAGCCGTGGCGCTGTCGGCCACCCCGCCCGAGGACTGCATGACCAACGGGACGGGCAGCCCGGCCCTCGCCGACCGGCGCCCAAGACGTGCCAGGTAGCTGCCCAGCCGCGGCCGTAGGTAGGCGTCGGCCACCGTCGTCGACATCCGCTCGTACTCCCGGAACTCCGGCAGCACCTCGCACGACAACGACACCGGCACGTCGGGGAGTCGGGCCCGCAGGGCCTCCCCAACCTGACGCTCGTGCTCGGCGTGCAGGAAGCCGAACAGCAGACACACCGCGACCGCCTCGACCTCGGCCGCGGCCACCGCCTCGACGGCCACTTCCAGGCTGGCCGCGTCCAGCGGGACGACGACACCGCCAGGACCCATCCGTTCCCGCACCACGAACCGCAGCTCCCGCGGCACCAGCGGCGGTGGCCGGTGACGGGTCAGGTCGTACAGCGAGGCCCGGTCCTGGCGGCCGATCTCGATCAGGTCCCCGAACCCCTCGGTGGTCACCACGGCGGTCCGGCCGCCCCGACGCTCCAACAGGGCATTCGTCGCAACCGTCGTGCCGTGCGCGAACATTGCCACCCAGCCGGCTGGCACATCCAACGCCTGCCATCCGGCGAGCGCGCCGGCAGACTGGTCCTGCGGCGTTGAGGGCACCTTCTCGATGACCACCCGGCCCTCGCCGTCCACCGCCACAACGTCGGTGAAGGTACCTCCGACGTCGACGCCAAGCCGCAGACCCGAAACGGTCACCGCGACACCGTAAGCGATCCCATCACCCCGACACCGTGGGTGGGCGCACGCCCGCCGGACCCCCATCCGGCCCGGTCGGGCCGAGGGCCCTGTTGCAGGGTGAGCCCGCCCCGCCACGGGACGGTGACGGTGCGGTCGGCGTAGCCGGCGTCGGTGAGCACCG